>CAYVOE010000022.1:0-22843 GCA_964452795.1 uncultured Nitrospiraceae bacterium | reverse complement strand
GGCCTGCTCGGCGATGATGGCCTCTTCGGCGGCGCGCTTGGCCGACTCGATGGCCACCTGGGCCTGCTCTTCCGCCAGGTTCGCCGACGCCTCAACCTGGGCGACCACCGTGGTCACTTCGGCCGATTCGGCAGGCGCCGCAGCCGCTTCCGCAACCTCCACGGGAGCCGGGGCAGCCTCTTCCACAACCGGGGCTGCTTCCGCGACTTCCACCGGAGCCGGGGCGGGAACTTCGGCCGGCGCTTCCGCCGTCTCGACGGGAGCGGGCTCGGCCGGCGCTTCCGCCGTCTCGACCGGCACGGGCTCAACCGACGCTTCCGGAGTCGCTTCGGCCACCGTCGTAGCGGCTTCCGGGCACGCGACTTCGCAGGCCCCATCCGCCGCGGCAACCGCTTCGGCCGCCTTCACCGGGCAGGCTTCCGCTTCCGCGACCGCGGCCTTGGCCGCTACGGGGCAGGCGAACGCTTCAGCGGCGGCCAGCGCGGCAGCGACCTCGGCGGGGCAATTTTCCGAGATTTTCGCTACGGCCGCCTCGTCGCAGCACGCACCTGCGGCCTTGGCGGCTTCACAGGCTTCCGCTGCGGCGACGGGGCACGCTTCCGCGTTCTCACAGGCGGCCGGCTCGTCGGCGGCGGCCAACAACGCCGTAACAAGCTCCATCTGCTGGACATACGACGCCCACGCCACGGGGGCCGGCTCCTGGGAACCGCTCAAGGGATTCTGTTGAAGCGCGAGGGCGATCATGAAGGGCGTCGCCTCCACGTCGGCCGACGCGGTCTGGGCGGGCGCGGCAAAGGCCGACAGGCCCAGCGCAAGCGCTAACGCCAGTGTTCCCCACTTCCTGTGCATGCTGCTTCCTCCTTTTGAAGAGTTGTACGGGACCCTATCCCGAAAGACCCATACCGCTACTCCGGCGGACACTGCCCGACCGAAGTCCGAAACAAGGAAGGCTCGGCGAGAGCGGGATGGGTCGTGGAAACCATTCAATTGGCCGCCACCGGTATTCGGCGCGCGCTTGGCGGGAACGGGAGCGAAAACCGCTTGTATGGACCCCCGGCATGCTCCGGTTTCTCCTGCCGCAACGGGACCCCACCGGTAGCTGATTGATGCTTACGCGCGTCACCTTAGCACAATATGTTGTAATCGTCAAGGGCAAAAGGGCGACTCCTGGGGTATATTTTCGATTTTTCCGGGAGATCTTGGCGCGCCTGCCGCGTATGGTGTAAAATCTACGAGCGCGTCAGGCCAAGGCCCCGACCCGCGCGGAGGATCCGTGCCTGCGGCTCGGGATTGTCGTGCGACCCCGGAACGCAAGTCCTCACCCCTGAAAGCCGGGCCACACTCAGCCACTGCCTTTCGTGGATGTGCCGAAACAAACAGCCCGGGGGTACCGTGCATGTCGTTGCGCCAGAAGATGCTTGCCAGCATCGCGTTAACCGTCCTGCTGCTCGTGCTTTGCCTCTTCGCCGTCTCCTGGTTCGTCCTTCTGAACGTCCTGACCCGGATCGAAGAGCGTCTGGCGCGGCGCGACCTCGAGCGGGTGACGCGGGTCCTCGAGGACAGCCTGGTCCAACTCCGCGCCACCGCGCGGGACTGGGCCCAGTGGGACGACACCTACGCCTTCGTTCGCCACGACCGGGCGGAATACGTCGAAGAGTACTTGTCGGAAGGCGCGTTCCGCAATCTCCGCGTGCAATTCATGATCTTTGTCAACTCCGACGGCACGGTCAAACACGCGGAGATCGCCGGCCGAGGGACGTCGCTCGATAACGCGTTTGTGGCCCCCCTGCTGGCCGAAGCGAACCTGGACCGTCCGGCGTCGGAACGCAGGGCGGGGGTGGCGGCGTTGCCGTCGGGTCGCGTGGCGCTGCTGGCGGCGGCCCGCATTCTGCCCACCAGCGGGATGGGCCCGGCCGCGGGATGGCTCGTGATGGGCCGGACCGTGGATTCTCGGGAACTCCTGCGTTTGTCGTCCCTTACGCAGGCCCGGGTGGAAGTGTGGCCCCTTTCCGCATCCGACCGCCCGGACGACGTGAGCCGGGCCGTGGCGCGGATGACGGGCGGGTCGCGCAGCACCGTGATTTCTCCCCTCGACGAGACCCATATGGGGGGCTATGCCCTGCTCCGGGACTTGCAGGGCGAACCGGCGGCCCTGCTCCGCCTGGTGCTGCCCCGCGACGTGTACCTCAACCGCCACCGGCTGGCGTCGATCTCGCTCGCGGCGCTGCTGGTGAATGGGCAGATCTTCGGCGTCGTCACCCTGGCGGCCTTGGATCGGCAGGTGCTGGACCGGCTGCGCCGGCTGGGCGCGAGCGTGAGCGCCATCGGCACCCACGGCGACCCCACGGAACGGGTGCCCGTCTCGGGCGACGACGAACTGGGCCGGCTGGCGGGCGAGATCAACGGCATGCTCGGGGCCCTCGAGGAGAGCCAGTACCGGTATCGGTCGTTCATCCGGGATTTCCGGGGTCTCGTGTATCAGATCGAGCGCAACGGGCGGCTGACCCTGGTGGGGGGCGCGGTCGAACGGATTACCGGCTACACCCAGGACGACCTGCTGGAGGGAGTGGTCCGCTGGCAGGACCTGATCCATCCCGAGGACGCGGACCGCGCGAAGAAGGACTGGGCGGCCCTGGTCTCGACGCCGCGCAACACCCTGCGGGATCGGTACCGCTTGGTCCGTCGGGACGGTCAGGTGCGCTGGCTGGAAGCGTATTTCCAGAACGCCGGCGACGAAGAGGGCCACGCCGCCCGCGTTCAGGGCATGGCCTACGACGTGACGGACCGCGTGGAAACCGAGAAAGCCCTGATTGAATCGCAGCAGGCCATGGCCGACGTGGCCCGGGCCATCCCGTCGGGCCTGTTCACGTTCCGGTTCGATCCGCCCGACCGCCTGTTGCTGCTTGACGGCAATCCGGAAGCGGAACGGTTGACGCGGGTCCGCGTGGGAGAGGTGCGGGGCCGGGATGTCCGGACGATATGGTCCCACTTGTCGGCGGACAAAATCGAGTCCTTGCTCGAAGTGGCCCGCACGGGCGTCGGCATGGACGTGGAAGAGTGTTCGTTCAAAATAGGCCAGGAGGTCGTTCATTTCCGCTTCCGGGCATTCCGGCTGCCGGGAGACCGCCTGGGGGTGGCCTTCGAAGACATCAGCGCCCAAGCGCGCGCGGAGAGCGAGCGCGAGCAGCTCGAGGAGCAATTGCACCACTCCCAGAAAATGGAGGCCATCGGCCAGCTCGCCGGAGGGGTCGCCCATGACTTCAACAACCTGCTCAGCGCCATTCTGGGCTATGCCAGCCTCCTGCGCATGGAGGCCCCGCCGGAGAGCCGGGTCCACGAGGCGGCGCTCACCATCGAGCAGGCGGCGGAGCGGGCGGCGGAACTGACCCGCCAACTCCTGGGGTTCGCGCGCCGCGGCAAGCTCCAGAACAAGGTGGTCGACCTTCACGAGACGCTCGCCGAGGTGAATCGGCTCCTGGAGCGCACGATCGAGAAGAACATCCGCATCGTGCAGCGGCTGAACGCTCCCCGGAGCACCGTCCAGGGCGATCCCAGCCAGTTGCAGCAGGTGCTGCTGAACCTGGCGGTGAACGCGCGAGACGCCATGCCGGACGGAGGCGATCTGGTCTTCGAGAGCCGCCTGGTGGAGCTCGACGAGGAGGGCGCGGCCCGGTTCACCGGGGCCGTCCCGGGGACCTACGTGGCCGTCTCCGTCATCGACGTGGGGACGGGCATCGCCCACGAGCACATGCCGCGCATCTTCGAGCCCTTCTTCACCACGAAGGAGCAGGGGAAAGGCACCGGCATGGGCCTGGCCATGGTGTACGGGATCGTGAAGAACCACGGCGGCTTCGTCGACGTGGAGAGCGAACCGGGCGCCGGCGCCGTCTTTACGGTCTATCTGCCGGCGGTGAAGCGGGCGGCCCCCGGTGAAGGCCCGGCGCCGGCGCCGGAAGGGCCCGTATCGGGAACGGCCCACGTGCTCCTGGTCGACGACGAGGACGTGGTGCGCCGCATGGGGACCGCCATCCTGTCGCGGCTGGGCTACCGTGTCACCGCGGTGACCAACGGCGTCGAAGCCGTCGACTACTACACGCAACACGGCGCCTCGGTGGATCTGGTCATTCTCGACATGGTCATGCCCGAGATGGGCGGGCACGAGTGTTTCCGGGCATTGAAGCGCCTCGATCCCGGGGTGCGGGCCATCCTTTCGAGCGGGTACGGGTTTGACGGAAAGGTGTCCGAGCTCATCGACGAGGGGATGCTGGGGTTCATCCAAAAACCCTATCGGGTCGCGGAGCTGTCGTCCCTGGTGGCGAACGCACTCAACACGGGGCGCGTGTGAAGGACATTCGATTTGCCCGCTTCGGCGGGAAGTGTGTTATACTAGGGGTGCTTGAGTTGAACGTTTCGTACTCCAGGTACCCTACCTTTTTCACACGGCCTTGCCACCGAGGCAGATTCGGCCGTGCTCCAGTCAACCCCAAGTCTTAGTGGATATGGAGTTTACAACGATTCCATATCACAGGGAGGCCCCATGACCAAGTCCAGCAAAATGCGCTTTGCCATTTTGGCGCTGTTTCTTGTACCCCTTCTCGGAATCGGTCTGACCGCGTGTGAAGTGCGGCAAACCGAAGAAGGCGCGCTTCCGGATGTCGACGTCGATGCCGACGTGGAACCGGGCAACCTGCCCAAGTTCGATGTGGATGCCGCCGAAGTCGAAATCGGCACCGAAGAGCGCCGCGTCAACCTGCCCGATGTCGACGTGGACATGAAGGAGCGGACCATTCCCCTTCCCGACGTGGACATCACCCCGCCGGATGCCGACCCCGAAGTCAACACGGACGTTGACCTTGACATCAACAAGGCCGGCGACGCCGACACCGAAGCCGGCGAATCGGAACCCATGCAGAGCCAATAAGCCTTACACTACTCCTGAATGAATTCGAGGCAGCGGCAGTCGTGCCGCTGCCTCGTGCTTTCCGGGGAACGCTCTTGTGTGCGCCTTGCTCGCTGTTTCCGCTTGAACCGATGCCGCGAAAGCCCTAAACTCCGCGAGCGCGCGGCTTCGGGCACCTTCCACGCCGATCCCGCCACAACTTGGGGACTCGAAACACCTCTTCGAACAGGCGGGGACAGATAGCAGGGGCATGTTCAAGGCACACCACAGGCACTATCTCGCGGGGTTTCTGCTGGACAGCGCCGTCATGATTGCCATGACGGCCATGCCTTTCTACATTTACAACCAGATCGGCGGCGGGGTCCGCATGTCGGGGACCATCGCGGGCATCCAGGCCGTGGCCTACGCCGTCGTCTGCATCCTGGTGTCCGGAGGCGTGGTCCGCACGCCTCTGCGCGGGCTGAGCGGGGCCGTCTTCGGGACGGGCCTCTTCGCCCTCTTCTTCGGCGGGTCCGTGGTGACCCGCGATCCCGTGCTCTACGCCGTCCTGACGACCCTCGGCATGATCGGTATGGCCATCACCTGGCCGGCCCTCCACGCGTGGATCGGCGCCGAGCCCAACCTGCGCCGCCGCAACCGCCGCATGTCGCGGTTCAACATTTCCTGGAGCCTCGGGTTCACCTTCGGCCCCCTCGCCGCGGGGCCGTTGTATACGTGGGATCCCCGGTTCCCCTTCCTGCTGGCGGGAATCCTGGCCCTCGTGGCCATGGCCATTTTCCGGGCCGCGCCCGACGAGCGCGCCTACTTCGGCGAGGCTCGGCCCGACGACGCGGACCGGCGCCTCCGGCACGACCGGGCGTCGGAAGTGCACCTCTATGCGGGGTGGCTGGCCTGCCTCACCGGGAACGCCCTGGCCATAGTCTCCCGGTCCGTATATCCCAAGCGGGTCCAGGACCTGCTGGAATCCGGCCAACTGCGGTTCCTCTTCGAGGAGACCCCCGCGTCGTTCCTGCCCACCCAGCCGGCCACCACCTACATGTGGCTGGCCTTCGCCGTGGCGGGGGCCAACGCGGGCGCCTTCTTCGTCATGGGCCGGACCGACCGCTGGCACCATCGGTTCGGCGTTCTCGCCGCCATCCAGGCCGCCGCGGCGGGCGCGTTCTGGGTCCTGGGCACGACCCAGAGCTTCCTCATCATGCTGCTGTGCTACGGGGTGGTGGGCACGGCCTGGGGAGCCGGGTTCTTCGCGGGCGTGTTCTACAGCGTGGCCGACCCCGTCCGGAAGGTCCGCCGAACCGCCTTCAACGAGAGCATGGTGGGCATCGGCGGCTTCGCGGCCATGGGTTTCGGGGCCCTGGCGGGCCAATTCGGGATGGCCCTGCCCTTCCATGCGACTCCCCTGTTCGTGGGAGCGGCCCTCCTGGCCCAGTTCCTGCTCATCCAGTGGGCCGCGCAACGTCATCGCGCCCCGGCGGTACCCTCTTCGGCGGAATTGCAGTAGGGGTCGGACGGCTTTCGCACCGGAAGTCGCGGAGCGGCGTCCTCCACCCACGTCCCGGGGGACGTTACAATGTCGTGGGGCTTCCGGCACGGGAGGCCCGAGGGAGCATATCGGTGCCCATTCCGGAAGACGAAGTCGAAATCACCTTTTTCAAGAGCGGCGGTCCCGGCGGACAGCACAAGAACGTGACCGAATCCGCCGTCCGGGTCCGCCACATTCCCACGGGCATCGTGGTGGTGTCGACGGCGTCGCGGTCGCAGCACCGCAACCGTGAAGAAGCCCTCGCAGAGCTCGAGCGGCGCCTGGCCTTACGCAACCGGCGCCGGAAACCCCGGCTCGCTACGCGGCCGAGCCGGGCCTCGAAGGAGCGGCGCATGGAATCGAAGCGCCGGCGGGGCGAGATCAAACGGTTGCGCAAACCGCCGGACGACTGAGGCGAGACTTCAGGCGAAAATGGGAAGAACGGAGAAATCGGTACGGCAATTCGACGTCTTGCGTCGGAAGAAGGAGGCGTACTAACCGCATGCGGCGCAGGAAGGCCCTGAATACCGACGGTTCCTCTGAAACCGTGCCGCGAAGCGTTTGGCGACGCCGCATGCTCTGGGTGGCTGCCCTTCTAGTGTTGGTGGTCGCGGTCCTGGCGGGAATGGTGCTGACCCCCTGGGTGCCGAGCGCCGCGGTGAAGTATCTGGCGGGACGCGTGGGGGCCCGGGTGGAGGTGGAAGGGTTCCGCGTGGGATTGGGCGGGTTCCGGGCCGGCGCCGTGGACCTCTACGACGCCGACGCGCCGGAAGGCGAGCCTCCGCTGCTGCGCGTGGAAGGCCTGTCCGGCGACCTCGCGTGGTTCCCCGATGACGGCCGCTATCTGCGGGCCCTCCGGATCGACTCCGTCTCGGTCCGGGTCCGCGGCCGCGATTCCGAGAACACCAACTTCGATTTCCTGCGCCGCCTCCTCGAGCGTCCCCGGGATCCGGAAGCGGAGCCCGACCTGACCTTCGTGCCCGTGAGCGTCTCCGTCGGGTCCATTGAGCTGGACACGGCCCTCCCGGGGATGGCCCTGCGCGTCGGCGGGCTCGAGGCCGTGGCGCGCGTGGTCGGTGCGGAGG
The DNA here is from genome assembly GCA_964452795.1 of uncultured Nitrospiraceae bacterium. Classification (GTDB taxonomy): domain Bacteria; phylum Hydrogenedentota; class Hydrogenedentia; order Hydrogenedentales; family SLHB01; genus CAYVOE01. The sequence goes on along the minus strand of CAYVOE010000022.1, from coordinate 15,336 downwards.
ACTTCCGCGTCGACGTCGCCGGGAACGAGGTCGAAGGCGCCTGGGAGCTGGACGAATACCAGAAGGCCGGGGCCTTTGCCGAGGGCGACGTCGCGTTCCGATTGAGCCGGGAGGGCGAGACCTACCGCGTCGAACCCATTCAGGCCCGGCTGGAGGGGTTCGCCGACATTTCCGGAGCGGTGACGGTGGACGAGAGCGGGGGAGAGCGGACCGTGCGGGCTTCTTTCCCCGCCTTCGAGATGAACGGGCTGGACCTGTCCCAGGCCGACTGGCCTTTTCTGCCTTTTCCCATCAAGTTCGCCCAGATGGACCTCTCGGGCACGGAAATCGAAGCGCTCTGGCGCGGCGGGCGCTGGCATATCCCGCGGCCCCGGGTGCAGGCCCGGTTCGACGCCCTGAACCTGGGCCTGGCCGTGCACGAATGGTACCAGGGCGACCTCGAAGTGTCCGCCGCAGGGGCGGACGGGCGGTACTCCCTCGAAGCGGTGCTGGGGGAGGGCCAGCGGGTCTCGGCGGAAGGCGCGGGTACCCCGGATCGGGCCGAATTTACCGTGACCTTCGAGGCGCCCACGGGTGAACAGGTGCGTGGACTAGTGCCCCGGGACTATCGGCCCCTGGTGGAGATGCGGTCGTGGCTGGCCGGGGTGGACGGTCGCGCCGAGATCACGTGGGACCGTCCGCGGTACGCGATCGACGCCCGCGTCGAGCCGCGCGTGGAGGTGGGGGAGGAGGTCGAGACCGCCGCCGTCACCGTTCAGGGCCGGGGCGCTCTTGAAGAGGGCGAATCGCTGTTTTCCGGAACCGTCCGGGCCGCCTATGCGGACGGGACGATCGATGCGGAGGCGGAGGCGGTTTCGGCGTCGGACTACCGCGCCAAAGCCCGGCTGGAGGGAGTCGCCCTGGGCCGGTGGCTTCCGCTCGTGGGCGACCTTCCCGTTCCCGAGACCCTTGGCGGCGTGGCGTCGGGGACCGTGGACGTGACCGGGGGAGAGACCTTCGGTGCCGAGGCCCGGCTGAGGCTGGCGAAGCTGGGACCCGCCCGCAACGTCGAAGCCGACGTCGAAGCCGTGGCTACGGGACCCGAATCCGGACGATCCTGGGGCGTAACGGGCGCCGTATCCTTTGGCGAAGGGAACGGTCGCGCGGCGTATGCGGTCACCCTCGGGGCGGAAGACGGGACCTTCGAGGCAAAGGCCGAGATGGAAAAACTGGACGCCGCCACGCTCCTGGCCCTGTTCTCGGAATCCGATTTTCTCGAGGGCGGAGGAAGCAAGTTGACGGGCCAATTCGCCGTGACTTCCGGTCCGTCGGGCGGTAAGGGTGCCATCGAAGCCGTTGCCGCGCCTCAGCCCTTGCCCCAGGTGTTCCTGCCGGCGGAAGCGGACCTGACCGTGAAAGGGTCGTTCCGTGTGGCGCCCGGATTCGCCTCGCTTTCCGGTGACCGTATCTCCATCGACGTCGGCGACGAGGGACAATTCTCCTTCGGCGATTGGAGCTTCGACACCGAGAAGACGACCTTCCGGGGAAAACTCGAGGGCCGGATCCCGGCCGCACGGCTGGCGCCGTTGAACGCCCTCGGACCCATCGAAGGCGTGCTTCAGGCCTCCGGCCCCGTGGCCTATGCGGACGGGCGGGTCACGTCCACCTTCGCGGTGGAGGCGGACGAGTTCGGCTGGGGCGACCTGTCGGCGCCGCCCGGAGTACCCCTGACCGCACGCGGGAAGGTCGCGTACGACGTGGCGGCGGCGTCGGGCCGAATCGAGGGGCTGGAGGCCACCTGGACCGAGGGGACCCGCATGAGCGCGGAGCCCCTGGCGTTTACGACCGCCCCTTCCGTGGCCAAGACCGCCTTCTCGCTCGAGACCGATTTATCGCCCCTGGTGTTCCTGGGTCTGGTGGACGAGGCGGAAGGCTCGGGTCGGGCTTCCGGCACTTTCCGCTACGACGCCCGGCCCGAGATCGACGCCCGGTTCCGGATCGCCGCGCCCACGCTGGCCCTGCGGAACGGGCTGGCTGTTCTGGGCGGGTTGTCGGCCTTCGGCACGGCGCGGTACGCGGACGGGATTGCGGGCGAGGGACGGTTCGGCGCGGCGCGGGTGGCCGCGGCGGGCGCCACCCTGACCCGGGCGGTGGGGCCGTGGCGGCTCAGGGATGACGTCCTCGGCACGACGGGGGCGACCGCGACGCTGTGGAGCGGCGCCCTCTCCTTTGACGCGAATCTGGGCGTGTTCGACGACGAGCTCCCCGCGACGCTTCGGGCTTCCGTGACCGACCTCGACCTGGCCGAGTTCACGGAGGCGTACAAGCCGAGCGAGACCCGCCTGACGGGGCGGGTCAACGGTTCGGTGATCCTCGAGTGGGCCACGGCGGGGTTCCAGGACCTCGAGGTCGATCTGAAGGCGGACCGCGGCTTCTCGGTGAACCGGGACCGGGTCTACCAGCTCCTGATGTCGGAGCACGTGCAGGGCGTGACGGGCGGACGCCGTCTGGACCGCTATGTGCAGCGGGCTCTGGGCGACGCGGACCAGACGCCCTTCGACGCGGGATCGCTCCGGCTCGGGATGGGCGAGGAACGGATCGAAGGGCAGGGCCTCCTGCTGAGCAAGGACATCAAGTTGACCATCGACCTCACCATGACGCCCCAGAGCCTCACCGACATCCTGCGCCTGCGCCAGGAGGCCAATATCGGGGATATCGATAAAATCACCGCGGAACCGCTACAATTAGGCGAATAAAGGCTCGGCCTGTTTCGTCCATTGCCGCGAAGGGAGAACCGAATGCGTACTGCGACTTTGGCGCTCTTGACGGCCGCGTCCATCGTGGCCGCGGGTTGCGTGATCCGGACCCATCACACCATCGAAGCCCATGTGACCGTCGACATCCGGCACGTGGAAGAGCAGGCCGACAGCATCGTCAGTTACATTACGGGCGAATCCGACGCCCTGCCGCCGGCGGCCGCCACGCCCGCGCCCGCGCCGGAAGAAGAGACGTCGTGGCTGATGCGGGCCGTCGATTTCGTGGCGCCCGTGCAGGTGGCTTATGCCGCCGAGCTCAAGGAATCCTCGCCCAAGGTGCGGGAACTGGCCGAGCGGCTGCGCCAGCGCAACGGGGAGGTCCGCAAGCTCAAGACGGCCGGCTGCGTCGGCGAAGACAACCGGGGCTACCTGCAACTGCGTCCCTGCGAGGAGCTCGACGACCCCGCGCGCAAGAACGAGGTGCAACAGATCCTGGCGGCGGTGAACAAGGACCGAAAGGACCTGTACCGCGCCGTGGCGGAGCTCAATCGGGACCAGAACGTGACGTTGTCGGTGGTCGAGGCCGTGTTCGCGGGGAAATGGCGCGAGCAGTCTCAGGCGGGCGACCAGATCCAGTTGCCGGCGGCGGGCCCGGAATTCGACGCCTTCATGAAGACGGCCCTGGGCAAGAAGCTCGGCGCCGCCGCCAAGCCCGGCGAATGGGTCGTGGTGAAGTAGCCGCCGAGCGGCACATACGTAGCGATATAGGTCAACCGTTTGACGGGACCGTTCCGCTACCGACGTCCGCCCCACCCGCCGCAGGACTACGAGGACTGCGCTCGATGGTCTCGTGAGGCATGTTCCCACCCGTCATTGGAAGGAGCGGACCCCCGAGCGTCGGACCCTGCCTGCGTGCCGAGGAATGCATGCGCACCTCGACCGATCCGGGGCGCCCGGACATAAGCGACGCGGCAATCTCACATGAACCATTGACCAAGATGCGAAGTCCTGCCATAGGTAAAGATTGCCGCGTCGCTCATGTCTTGGCGCCCAAGGACGGCGAGAGTATGCATGTGTTCCACCGCGCTCAGACGGCGTTCAACGACGGGGGTCCGCTCCTCGCAATGACGGGTGGGGGCACCCTCACGGCCCCGTCCAGCGCAGTCCCCGTCGTCCTGCGGCGGGTAGGCGGGCTCACACGAGGTCGTTGATCGCACTCCTCGGAGTCCTACGAAAGGTAGGGGCACCCTCACGGCCCCGTTGAGTGCCGACCTCGCGTCCTACACGGGAGCCATCCCACACGAGCCCATTGGGTGCAGTCCTGGTAGGCGTGCGAGGTGTGGGGACCGACGTAGGTGGCGGGCGGTCTCACCAAATATCTTGACTATATATCTGAATATGTATTAATGCCTTCGCCGCCTTGCTCCGGGGTCAATATCCGATGGCGCAGCCGTCTTTCCTCGGGTCGGAGCCGCCGAAATAACGCCGAGGCTCTTCCTCGCGCCAGATGCCCTGGTAGCCTCCGAAGACGCCCACGCCCGCCTGCAAGTCGTGGCCCCGTTCGGCGAGGGCGAGCTTGACGGCGTCGGGGATGCCGTGCTCGAAATGGACCTTGCCGGCGGCCTCCATCTTCCGGCCCGTGGGGGTCGAGCTGCCGCTGTGCTGGACCCGGGGCTGGTCGCCGGCCTGTTGGGCCGACATGCCGAAATCGATGAGGTTCATCAGGACCTGGGTATGGCCCTGGGGCTGAAAATCGCCGCCCATGACGCCGAAGGAGAACACGGGCCGTCCGTCGCGGGTGACGAAAGCGGGGATGATGGTGTGGAAGGGCCGCTTGTGTCCTTCGAGTCGGTTGCGATGGTGCGGATCGAGGGCGAAGCTCGAGCCGCGATTCTGCATGGCGAACCCGACGCGGCCCGGCACGATGTGCGACCCCCAGCCGGCGTAGATGCTCTGGATCAGCGAGATCATGTTGCCGCGGTCGTCGGCAACGGTGAGGTACACCGTATCCGATGCGCGCTCGCCGGGCAGGGCGCGGGGGGCGGCCTTTTCCGGGTCGATGAGGGCGGCCCGCTCCTTGCCGTATTCCTTCGAGATCAGCCAGTCGACGGGAACGTCGGCCATCTCGGGGTCGGCGTAGTACACCGCCCGGTCTTCGAAGGCCAGCTTCTTCGCCTCGATGAACAGGTGGAGATGTTCCGGCGAATTGGGCTCGAGCGCGCCGATGTCGAAATTCTCGAGCATGTTGAGGATTTGAAGGGCGGCGATGCCCTGGCCGTTGGGCGGCAGTTCCCACACGTCGTAGCCGCGGTAGTTCGTGCTCACGGGATCGACCCAGGTGACGGTGTGGTCCTTGAAGTCGCGCATCGTCATGGGCATCTCGCGCGCTTGGGCGTCTTTGACGATCCGTTCGGCGATGTCGCCCTCGTAGAAGGCCGCCGCGCCGCCTTGCGCCACGGCCTCGAGGGACGCCGCGTAATCGGGGTTGCGGAAGATGTCGCCGAATCGGGGCGGCCGCCCGTCGGGCACGTAGGTCTCGCCGAGCGACGGATACTCGGCGGGGTCGATGCCCCAGTCGCCCGCGGCAATGGGGGAGACGGGGAACCCTTCGCGGGCATAGGCGATGGCGGGGGACAGGACGTCGGCAAACCCCTTCGTGCCGAATCGTTCCAGCAGGGCGGCCCATCCGCTGACGCAGCCCGGGACGTTCCAGGCCCAGGCGCTGAATCCGGGAATTTGGTCTCCGAGGCCCCGGGCCTTGGCGGCGTCGAGGGTCCAGTCGTAGGGGGAGCGGCCGCTGGCGTTGAGGCCGTGGAGGCGTCCCTCTTCTTCGAGCCACACGATGGCGAAGAGGTCGCCTCCGGGTCCGCAGTTCATCGGCTCGACGAGTCCCAGCACGGCGTTGACGGCGACGGCGGCGTCGACGGCGTTACCCCCGGCCTTGAGGATGTCGATGCCCACCTGGGTGGCCAGGGGCTGGCTGGCGCATACCATGCCGTGGGTGCAGACCACGGTCGACCGGTTCCGGTTCCGCTGGCCCATGGCCTTCCTGTCGATCCGCATGCCGTCCTCCTCGCGCTCCGCCGCTCCGCCGATCCGCGGGGAGGCCCATGCCGCCGCCGCCGCGCCCGTGAGTCCCAGAAAGGTGCGTCGTTTCATCGCCATACCCTCCGATGGTGGGGTGATGGGCCTATTGGACCTCCGCACGGCGGCCAAGTCAAGAAGGCGCGCCGATCGACCGAAACGGAGGTTGCGTCCATCGGCCCGGCGCTCGAATTCGCCGGCGCCGGTGCGCCATAATCCTGCGGGTCCGGCGGGAACAAACCACACGCTCCGATTTCAGGCCACAGGGACGTATGAGATGACACTGACGGAGTACCAGGAGAGCATACTTCAGAAACGGGCCGAGGACGGGCACGCGCGCGACTGGGCGCTCTACCTCGGCACGCGGCGGGATGAGGCCCGTCTGGCCGCCCTGGACGAGGCCCTCGACCCGCACGACGTCGCCGCCCGGCGGGCCTGCGACGTGCTTCGCCTCGACGCCGATCCGGACCGGTTCGACGCCGTGTGGGCACGCATGGACGACGAGGAGGACCCCTGGATCTTCTACACGGTCGCCAAGTTCCTGCTGGGGCGGGACCGGGTGAAGGACGCCCTGGCCGTGGCGTTCAAGCGGCTGTCGCGGGACAAGCACGACGTCTCCGTGTTGAACCTCGTGGCCCGGCACTGCCTGGCGACGGAGGATTTCGACCTGGCCGGAGAACTGGTGAAACGCTCGCTCCGGCTGTGCCCTCGTCAGGACGATATCGAAGCCCTGGGCACGCGGGCGGCCGGAAAGGCGCCCCTTCCGTATGCGCTTTACCTGGACACCGCCCCGCGGCTCGAAGAGGTGGCCTTCTACCTGCCGGTCTACAACGTGGAGCGGTACATACGGATGGCCCTCGATGGCATTTGCGGACAGAACTACCCCCTCGCGGAGGTTCTGGTGGTGGACGACGGTTCCCCGGACAACTCGGTGGCCATCGCCCGCGAATACCCGGTGCGCATCGAGGTCCACGAGGAAAACCGGGGCCTCGCCGCGGCGCGCAACACGGCCTTCCGCGCGGCCGACACCGTCTTCGTCGGGGCCATCGACACCGACGCCTGGCCTGCGGCGGACTATACGCGCAATATCCTGATGGAGTTCGAGAACGGTGATCCGGACCTGGCGGGGGCCGGAGGACGGCTGATCGAAGCCCATCAGAAGCATCCGGCGGACCGGTGGCGCGCCAAGTACCTCGCCCAGCAGCAGGGTCCCGCGCGAATCTGCACGCCCGAGGGCCTTTTCGGGTCGAACACGCTGTTCAAGCGCGAGGCCGTCCTCGCCGTGGGCGGCTACAACCCCCGGCATCGCACCAACGGCGAAGACGTGTACCTGTGCAAGGCCCTGCGGGCGGGAGGATACGACTTCGTCTACACGCCCCACGCCGTGGCCTGGCACGAACGGACCGACACCGTGGAGAGCGTCCTGCGGATGCAGTGGAACTGGGTGTTTCCCGGCAAGGACGAGGCGGGGGTGTACAAGGACCCGTTCTACCTGCTCGTGGGCATCGAAAAGCTGCTCGAGGCCGTGGACGGCTACTTCGAGAACGACCTGCGGCTGGGCGAGCTGCACTCCCTGTACATCGACGCCCTGTGCCTGTTCCACCTGGGGTTCCGCGACATCGCCGCCACTGCCCGGGAAGGCGCCGTCACCGCCGCCGAGGCCCGCTTCCTGCAGGACGGGATGCTCGATGCATTGTACGCCTGGGACAAGACGCGGGAGGGACTGGTGTACCTCCGCATCGCCATGGACACCGTGCCGTTGCTCGTGGAACCGCAACCGGGAGACAGCGTCCGGCCCGAGTTCCAGGCCTGGATGGGCACGTTTGCGCAGGAGCTCGCCCGGGTCTTCGACCGCATCCCGCCCGACGTCTACCCGCACCTCACCCCTGACCCCTTCGCGTGACCTCGCGCCGGTAGGCCTACGTCGTCGTTGTGAGCCGGCTCACCCGTTGCAGGACTACGACGACTGCGCTTGAAGGGCTCATGTGAGATAGCCCACCGCAGCACTACAAGGACTGCGCTGGGCGGGTGCGTGAGGTTGCCCCTACCCGTCATTGCGAGGAGCGGCCCTCCGTGGAACTCATTACGGGAGGAGCAGGTACGCCGGGTCCGCCTGTGCCGTCTGTGGGCGATGGGACAGAGCGACGCGGCAATCTTTACCTATGGTGGGACTCTGACTTCGCGGACAGCGATCACCGGCTCATGTGAGATTGCCGCGTCGCTCATGTGTGGGCGCCCATCGGAGGCATGGACGCGACCAAAGGCTGCTCCTCCGTTTGCCTGTACTCCAACAGGGGCCTGCTCCTCGCAATGACGGGTAGGGGCAGGCTCACAGCCCCATCCAGCGCAGTCCTCGTAGTCCTACGACGGGTGGGGCTACCCACTTGAATCCATCGGGCGCAATCCTCGTAAGCCTGCAATGAGCAGGGCAGGCGCAGGTGCGGAGCGGTCACGTCGAATTGCCGACCTGTATCCCTGCGTATGCAGCCCTTTCCGGGAAAGGACGGTGGAAATGCATCGGTACTGCATCAATCAACTTCGGCCCTCAGGGCTCCGTGCGGCGGGCGAACGCGTTGGGCGCGGTCGCCATCGTCCCCATGCCGATTTCCCATGGAAAGCAACCGATGACACGCGGCTTTCCCCGATGTCGCTGCCGGCACAATAACGGTATCATGGAAGACCCGCGCTGTCGAGCGATGCCCGCCGGGGGCCGGCGGAGCGGCACAAACCTCGACGGAGGCGACCTCCGGGCCCGATTACGCCGTTTCTTCCACGACGACGCGGTTGCCGTGGACCTCGACGACGCGCACGGCGGCGCCCTCTTCGATGAAGGTGCCGTTGGACACGGCAGGGATGCGGCGGTCGCCCACGCGGATGGTGCCCGCCGGTCTCAGGGGCGTAACCACTTCCCCCAGAGCCCCCATGAGGCTCTCGTCGGTGGCGTCGGACACCCACTCGGGGTCCGCTTCCAGGGTGCTGGTGTGGGCCATGGCGCGGCCGATGGGACTTCGCGGCAGGGCATAGAGCCCCAGCATGATGACGACAAGGAGCCCTACGGCCTCGAGGAGGACGATCACGACGGCCCGTTCGGGCTGGTACATGACGGCCACGGTGATGCTGGCGGCGATGCACAGCCCCCCGAGAATCCCCAGGATAAGCCCCGGAACGAAGAACTCGACGAAGATCAGCGCCACCCCGCACAGGAACAGGAGGACGATCCACAGGGTCACGCTCATGACGCCGTCCCCTCCTTCTTCGACTCGAGCAGCGTGATGAGCTGGTTGATGTCGATCCGGATGGCTTGGAGCACCTTCCACTTGTCGCCGGGATCCTTCGGATCGGTCTCGGGGATCTCCTCGAACATCGAGATCAGGCCGTCGTCGGAGTCGAAGAAGCGACGCGCCTGTTTCAACAGCTTGTTGTAATGCCGCGCCACCGAGGCGCAACTGTAATAACCCGCTCCCTGCTGCTGAATCACCTGCATGTCCTCGAGCAGTTGCTTCAGCATGCGTTCGAGCGCTTGAAGCTCGTCCATCTAGGCCCCATCCTCCGCCTTCTCGACCACATAACGATTGCCGTCGACTTCGACGATGACAATCGGGTTCCCCTCTTCAATATATTCGCCGCGGCTCACCACGTCGTAGGTTTTTCCGTCGAACCGACCCCGACCCGCCGGACGCAGCACCGAAGTCGCGACCCCGCGGAGGCCGATGGCCGACCGGGCCTGTTCGGTGCTCTGAACGGTGTATCCGAGCTCGGCGAGCTGGGCGTCCTGGAGCACCACGTGGCGGTAAATGGGCGTCTGGGGCAGGATCCGTATGATGAGGGCGATGAACACGGTCGTCGACGCCAGGGTGATGCTGAGGGTAAGGGCGGCGTCCTGGAGGCGCTGGTACTGCCACGAATATTCGGGAATCGTGAAATCCGTGAGAGACAGATACACTCCGACCAGGAGGCAGAGAATTCCCGAAACCCCGGCGATGCCGAAGCCGGGCAGGACGAATACCTCCAACAGGATCAGGACCACTCCCGCGACCACCAGGAGCAGGTCGATCCATTCGGCCAACCCGATGATGTAATGGGCGCCGAAGAACAGGGTCAGGCACACGATGCCCAGCACGCCCGGCGCGCCGAAGCCCGGCGTCTTCAGCTCGAAATAGATCCCGCCGATGCCCAGCATCAACAGGAACCCCGCCACGATGGGATCGGTGAGGAACCGGAACAGCCGCTCGGCCCAGGTCATCTCGAGGTGGTAGGGCTCGGCTTCCGAATAGCCGTAGTACTCCATCACCTCCTCGATGGTATTCGCCGTGGCCGGAATCACGCCGAAAGCCAGGGCTTCCTTCGTCGAGAGGGTCAGCAGCTTGCCCGCGGGCAGGACAATTTCGCCTTCCGGAGGCGTCTCGCCTTCCGGAACCGGGGGCAGGCTCTCGGGCATCTTGGGCGCGCGCTCCCGCATGGACTCGCGCATGGGGCCGGGCAGCTCCCTCCCGAGGCCCTCGGTGATCCGGCGGATGATCTCTTCGGGGTCGAGGTTCGGGGGCGCGTCTTCCCCGCCGGGCTGCGGCGACTTGCGGCTTCCCTCGATGACGAGGCGGTCGCCCACCCGTTTCGCCCGCAGCTCGATGTCCTTGTCGACCATGGCCTCGGCGATGTCGGGGTTGTGGCCGTGCTCCTCCGCCAGGGCCCGCATCTTGGCCGCCACCACGGAGACTTCCTTCTCCCCCGCCTCTTCCATGCCTTCCATGGTGGCGAAGACCGGCGCGGCGGCGCCCATGTTGGTGCCGGGCTCCATGACGATGTGGTCGCAGGCATAGCTGATGAGGGCGCCCGCGGAGATGGCGCCTTTGCCGACGATGTAGGCCACCGTCGGGCAGGGCGCGTCCATTATGCTGTTGGCGATGTTGATGGCCGAATCGACCCGCCCCCCGAAGGTGTCGACGGTGAAGATGATGGCCTCGGCCTTGTCGGCCTGGCGTACCGCCCGGTCCACCAGCACCTTGATCCCGTCGTCGATCATCCCTTCGATGGGACACACCACCACGTAGGGCGGATCGGGGGGCTGCTGATCCCGGGCTCCGGCCGGCAACGCCAACAGTAGCCACGCTGCAAGGCCGACCGAAATGCGGAACATAGGTCTATACTCCCGTCGGATGCGGCGGCGCCGCGACGGGGCCGGCTCATGCATCCAAACTCATTGTAGGCGAGCGGGTCCAACCCGTCAAACGCCCCGGAGCCGCGCGGCCCGGAAACCGGAAAAACGGGGCGTCTTGACGATCCGGCGACTCGAACCTACCATGCCTTTCCGGAAAGGAGGCGGTCCATGGCCTGGCGGGTGGCGTTCATCGGGTTTCGACACGGGCACATCTTCGCGCTGTACAACCTGCTTCGCGACCGGCCGGACGTGCGGATCGTGGCCGCCTGCGAGGAGGACGGCCCCACCCGGGAAACGCTCGGCGAACGGAGCGTAGCCGTCACCCACAACGACTACGGCCGCATGCTCGCCGAGACCGAGTGCGACATCGTGGCCTGCGGCGACTGCTTCGGCCTCCGGGGCGCGCGGCTCATCGCGGCGCTGGAACGGGGCCGCCACGTCATCGGCGACAAGCCCCTGTGCACCCGGCACGAGGAACTCGACCGCATCGAGGCCCTGGCGCGGGAAAAGGGGCTGCGGGTAGGGTGCATGCTCGACATGCGCGATTCGCCTCTGGTCCGGACCCTGCGGCGGCTGGTTGGGGAAGGCGCCGTCGGCGAGGTGCACAGCCTGTGCTTCAACGGTCAGCACCCGCTCTTCCACGGCCTGCGCCCCGACTGGTACTACGCACCCGACCTGCACGGCGGCACCATCAACGACATCGCCGTCCACGCCTTCGACGCCATCCCCTGGATCACCGGTCGTGCCGTCGCCGAGGTCGTGGCCGCCCGGGCCTGGAACGCCCGCCTCCCCGAGCACCCCGCCTTTCAAGACGCCGCCCAGGTGATGCTGCGCCTCGAGAACGGGGCCGGCGTCCTCGGCGACGTGTCCTACCTCGGCCCCGACGGCGTCGGCTACGACCTGCCGTGGTACTGGCGGTTTACGTTGGCCGGGTCCGAGGGTTCTCTGGATTCGGCGTGGAACGCCGGCGCCGTCACCCTGGTTCGCCGCGAATCGCCACAACCCGAGACGGTGCCTTTCGATTCCGATCGGCCGGGCGGATATTTCGAGGATTTCCTGGCCGACATCGCCGGCCGCGCCGCCCCCGACGCCCTGAATACGGAAACCGTCTTGCGCGGCAGCCGGTGGGCCCTCGAGGCTCAGCGCGCCGCCGACAGTTTCTCCAGTCCGAGATAGCGCATGCTGGCGCGGGTCCCCGGACCGGTCTCGAGGGCAAAGGTCGGCGTGAGGCCGTGGTCCTCGAGATAACGGAACAGGCGCGGCAGATCGACGCAGCCCCGGCCCAGGGGAAGGTGGTCGTCGAAGTTGCCGTGGCAGTCCGTGAGGTGGACGTGGGCGAGGTAGGGTGCGAACCGGTCGAGCCATTCCTCGAGGGGGACCGCGCTGTGCAGCAGGCTGTGGGACGGGTCAAGGCACAAGCGCAGCCAGGGCGTGTTGAATTCCGCCGCCAGCCGGACCAGGGGCTCGGGCGAGTCGTCGAACATGTTCTCGAGGTAGATCGGCAGGTTCCGCCGCTCCGCCTCCGCGAGGAGATCGGGCCAGAAGGCCCGGTTCTGGCTGTGGTAGATCTCGGGATAGGACGGCAGCTTGATCAGGGGATTGTACTGGCCGTGGAACAAAACGAACCGGGCGCCCAGGGTTTCGGCGATGTCCATGGCCTGCAGGTAGCGCCGCCGCGACGCGTCCATGATCCAGGGGTCGTAGCTGAAGTGGATGGTGTCGATGAAGGGGCCGTGGCAGCCGATGGGTCCGGGGAGACGCTCGATGCGCCGGACCATGCGTTTGAGGTGCGGGAGGAAATCGGTCGCCAATACGAATGGACTGGAGAAGGTCTGCACCTCGGCGCCAAGACCGAACTCGCGCGCCACGCGCAGTTCGTGGTCCGCGTGACGCCCCACCGCCACCATCACTCGTTCCCGCGGGACTTTCGGTTCGTTGCCGATGCTTCACCCTCCCGGTCGGCGGAGCGGCTTCCTTAGACCCCGCCGTGGAAGGAGTCTGCCACGAATCGCCCGCGCGCCACAACCGCCGGATTCCTCACTCTCCTACGGCTTCACTCGCGGCCAGGACCGATTCCGCGTACATCAGCCGGCCCGTCTCTCCGTCGTGGAATCGGAACACAACCTGGGGCCGCGGAAAGGCCAGCCACCGGTCCTGACCTTCTACAGTGGGATTATTGAACACGTTGTTGACCTGGACCACGCAATAGATCCGCTGGTGATCGCCCTGGGGGTACTCCGGGATCTGGTAGTAGGACCACCGGATGTCGCAAGGGCGGCCGTAGGAATCCCACGGCCCGTTGGGCGGACGATTCCCCTCGGTGGAGGCGAAGCTGTTGTTGCTGTTGTGCGGGCCCGAGGCCATCTCCCACACCGAATCGGTCACGCGGGCCACGAAACTGGTGTGGAGGTCGCCCGTCAGAACGAACACCGTTTTATTCAGTCCGTCCCAGAAATCGATGACCTCCTCGCGTTCCTCGAGAAAGGCGGTCCAGCCGTCGTGGTAGTTCACGAAATCCGGTTCGCCCACGTCCACGATGTGAGGGATCATGAGGTTGACGCTCGACACCACGAACAGGAAATCCGCGTCGCTCGCCTCCATGGTCTCCTTCATCCAGGCCTTCTGCCGGTCCCCCAGCATCGAGATGCCTTTCTTCCACGGGTCGTCGTTGTCCGGCAGGTCGCGCTGGCTGCGGGTGTCGAGGACGATGAAGTGGCAATTGGACACACGGAAGTCGAAGTAGGAGTAACGTCCCAGAGAGTAACCGGCTTCGCCGTCCGCCCGGGCCGGCGGTCGGATCTCGAGGCGGCTCTTATCGATGACCCGCACGACCTCGTACACGCCGGCGTTGGGGTCGCCGCCTTCCAAATCCCACGGCTTGCCCTGCTCGCCCGCGTGAGGGCCGCCCCAGTGGACGTGGAGGTTGCTGTATTGGTCGAAATCGATGGATTCGAAGTCGGCGGCGGGGTCCTCGAGGACATTGCTCCCCGCGTGAAGGCGGGCGCGTCCCAGGACGTCGGCGGCCGGCACCGTCACGGGGTTGCTCCAGCCCAGGTAGTCGTACCAGGCCGCCACGCCGATGTCGCGGAACACGGCGCGCCGGTGTCGGAGGCCGACGGTGCCCGCGCCGGCGCAGTCGTCCACGATCTCGTGGTCGTCCATCACGAAGAACGACGGGACCCGCCGATGCCAGTCGGCCAGGGCGGGGGCGCGGTCCCAGTAGAGCTTGTAGTTTTCCCAGGCGCCGACGATGGTCGGGGCGAACCGGACGACGTCGGGTGTCTCGTCTTCCGAGACGCCAACGGCCGCGCGCCAGGACTCGACGGGCCAGTCCCGCCGCTCCTCGTAGATCCAATCGCCGTTCAACAGGGCGAAGGCCAGCTCTTCGCCTTCCTGCTCGAGCATCGTGCGATAGGTGGGGAGATCCACCGGCCCCGAGGCGTCCCGGGGTTGCCGGTTCCCGCAGCCGTATTCAAACGAAAAGTTGAAGAGGCCCCGGGGATTGTACGCGTCGCTCCGGTACCGCTCCGGATCGGGCAGCGTGCGAAAGCTCCCGCCCGGACCGGCTTCAAACCCGTCGGGCCCTTCGATCGAAACGCGGTAGTGGTAAAGCGTACCCGGCTCCAGGCCCTCGAGCAGCACCCAGCCGGTGAGGTCGTCCTCGAGCGCGGTGGCCGTGACGGGGGAGTGCCGGTCCCAGGCCTCCGCCGTCTCGCCGTAGTCCACGCGAAACCGGGCCGGCCGCGACGCGCGGATCCACACACCCATGCTGTCGGGACCCGGGCGCCCCAGGATCGGCCCGTGGGTGACCGTCGCCGCAACCTCCTCCGCCCCCGCGCCGATCATCCCCGCCACACACATCACCAAACACGCAACCCAGCATCGCAGCATAGTGAACCCCCCTTTTTCTCCGGAAGGCAGACCCCGGCGCTACGTTTCCCTGACCGGCTCTTTCGCGAAGATGTCCGTCCAGGGATTGTGGAGCGCGAGGCGGTATTCGGTGGCGCGCAGTTGAGCGGTCGAGACCCGGGCGGCGTCGGTCGGCGGCGTTTCGCGTACGAGGCGCAGCGTCTCCGAGCCGCCGGCGGGCACGGAAACGGGTACGCCCTGCCGCAGCTCGGCCGGCGTCCAGGTCTTCTCGTACAGCGCGTTGAGGTAGACCGTTCGGCCGTCGCCGGACACCACGTGGAAGGGTCCGTCGTCGGGCGCTTCGAGGGGCACGAGGGCGACCCGCGGCTCGGCGCCGAACTGGCTGATGCGAACGCCGCCGTCGGGCAGCGCCACCGTACGGGTCTCGGGGGCGGGCCAGCCGTTGGCCTTGCGCGCCACGACGGTGGCTTCCGGCGTAATGCGCCGCGGACC
>CAYVOE010000021.1:15887-22906 GCA_964452795.1 uncultured Nitrospiraceae bacterium | reverse complement strand
CCCGTCATTGCGAGGAGCGATCTCCTGTGGGGATACAGGGGCTCGAAGCGAGTGGCTTTGCCTGCACCAATGTCTTCGATGTGCGCCCACACGAGCGACGCGGCAATCTCACATGAGCCTTTGACCAAAATGCGTAGTCCTACCATAGGTAAAGATTGCCGCGTCGCTCTATCTGGGTGGCCACAGACGGCGTGGGTGGGTCCAACGTAAACCCTCCTCCCGTAGGTGCTTCCACAAGGGGCCGCTCCTCGCAATGACGGGTAGGGGCATGGCTCACGGCCCCGTGCAGCGCAGTCCTCTCAGTCCTACGAAGGGGAGGGGCAGCCTCACGGCCCCGTCCAGCGCAGCCCCCATGTCCCCACGACGGATGGAGCCATCGCACATGGACCCTCTGGGCCCCGTCCGCGCGGTCCTGCGTCAAGGGAAGTCGTCGGCGGGGGCGGGCAACGAATGGGGCCTCTCGCGTGTTCATATTATGGGAGACACGCGCCGCGTCCGCTCCCGGAAGGCGTGTATCCCCGAGAATCGATGTGAAATGTCCCCGGCATCGGCCGGGCAATCCATAGGTGAACCTCACATGCCGCAGATTCTGAGATTTGCCCGTCTGATGCAAGGGACTCGGGGCATGTCGCCGAAGGTCCTGATGTCGTTCCTGTTACATTTGCCGAGCACGCTGCGGCTCGTCGCCCGCCTGCTCAAGGACGCCCGCGTGCCCGCTCGCCTGAAGCTCTACTGCGGCCTGGCGGCGGCGTACCTGATTTTCCCCCTTGATATCGTGCCGGACCTGCTGGCTCCGGTGTTCGGCCTGGGCTTCGTCGACGACATCACCCTCGTGGTGCTGGCCTTTACCAAGCTGATCAAAGACGCACCCGTCCACGTGGTCGACGAACACGTGAAGGCCATCGGCGGCAAAGCGAATCCGGCGTCCTGGAGCGAAGAACGGCCGTAACGCTCCCCTTATCGAAAGGACAGGCCCGCATTCTCCGCCGTGGTCCGGATGTACTCGGCCGCCTCGGCGTACTCCGCCTCCGTGGCGAGGTGCTCGAGCATGAGGGGCGTGTCCGGGTCGATTTTGTCGAGCTCTTTGAGGAATGTCGTGTAGTCCAATCCGCCGAGTCCCGGCCGCACTTCATCCAGGTGTGTGGTGAGTTTCTGGGCCAGGGCAATGTCCTTGGCGTGGCAGCTCCGGATCCGGGGACCGAGCCGCTCCACGAAGGTCCGTATGATTTCGCCGTTGCCGTAGTAGCGGTGGGGGCTGCAGATCAGGTTGACGGGGTCGAAATGGACCGCGAACCGTTCCCGGTCGATGGCTTCGACAAGGTCGACGTAGCTTTCCACCGAGTCGGGGTACATCCAGGGCATGGTCTCGAGGGTGAAATAGGAGCGGGTGGGCTTCACCGCGTCGATGATGCCCCGGGTGATCTCGACGATGCGGTCGAAGGTGTCGCGGGTAAGGTTGAGGGGGTGGTGTCCGTCCCAGGGCTCGCCCCGGGACCCGCTAATGTTGACGCAACACCGCGCGCCGATGCGATCCGCCAGGTCGAGCCGGGCCTCGCACAGGGCCCGCGCCTGGCCGGCCTGCTCTTCGTCGGGGGCGAGGGGATTGCTCCAGGCGCCGACCTCGGCGACGACGATGCCCGCCCGGGCCGCCGCATCGGCGTAGGCCGCCACGGTGGCGTCGTCCGCCGTGTGGTCCAGGGGACAATACGCCGCCGTGAACCCGTGGACGCGCAGGGCCTCGATCCAGTCGCCCGGATCGGCGATCCGCTCGAAAAGGGGTGCTCCGAGCCGCATGCGATGTCTCCTTTCCCGTGGTTCCCCTACACCGGCAGGCCGAGGCTGCGCATGAGCCGCAGGGCGTTGCCTTCCTGCACCACGCCCGGCCGGAGCGTGTAGTCGAAGACCAGGCGCCCGTCGACCAGCCGATCCGTAAAGTGTACATTCACCGCCCGACCGTTCAACCCCTCCACGATCTGGGTGACGGCGAGGTCGTGGGTGGTGATGAGGCCGACGGCGCCGGTCTCGAGGAAGGCGCGGAGGGTCGCCGCGGCCCCCACGCGCCGGTCGTGCGAGTTGGTGCCGTGCAGGATCTCGTCGAGCAGAAAGAGCAGGGGGTAGGGTCCCCGGGCCGCCTCGAGCATTTCTCCCAGCCGCTTGATTTCGGCGTAGAACCGCGACGTGCCGTGCTGGATCGAATCCTGGACGTGCAGGGTCGCGCCGATCGACAGGTTCGACAGGGTCAGCGACGCGGCCCGCACGGGCGCCCCCGCCTGGGCCAGCACCGCGTTGGCGCCCACGGTGCGCAGCAGGGTGCTCTTGCCCGACATGTTCGACCCGCTCACCACCATCAGTCGCAGGTCGTCGCCGAGCCGGACGTCGTTGCGGACGCAGGTGGCCTCGGGCAGCAGGGGATGGCCCAGGCCTTTGCCCTCGAACCGCGCGCCCTCCTCGACGAAGACGGGGAAGGGGTCTTCCGGATGGTCGTAGGCATAGGACGCCAGCGACGACAGGGCCTCGAATTCTCCCACGGCCTCGAGCCACCGGGGCACGCGCCGGCCCCAGCGGCCGCGCCAGTTCTCGATGGCCAGGCCCACGTGGACCCCCCACAGCAGGGCGAAGGCCACCGGCGCGAAGAGGAAGTTGTGCTGCGCCTCGAAAAGGTCGCCGAGCCGGTCGAGCTGCGCGATGCGGCGGGACGCGCGGCCGTGCTCGTCCTTCAGCGCCGCCTGCACCTTGCGCAGAAGCGGCGCCTGGAAGGATTCCGCCTCGAGCCGCGCCAGCACCTGGGCCAGCACGTTGAGCTCCCGCCCCGGATCCTGCATGCCGTGGCCCACCTCGAACACCGTCGGCTTCACGCGGCGCCAGAACACCAGTTGCACCACCAGCAGGATCAGAAACGGAAAAGCCACACCCGCGGTGAGCAGCAGGGCCAGGCTCGTCAGCGTGAGGGCGGACAAGACAACCGCGGCCGGACGCAGCCACGGCCATCGCAGCGTCCGCGGCGCCCGGGACCAGGCCTCGAGGCTGCCCGGACGCACGGCCCGGCGGACGTCGCGGCTGTAGAGGGCGATGTCTTCCCGCAGGTCGAGCCGGTTGCGCAGGTCCTCCACCGCCTCCTGCCGGCGCCGCACCTCGTCGACGGGCGCGGGCATGCACAGCCACCGCGCCAGGGTCTGCTCGCCCGACCGGGTCCGCGCGATGCACAGCAGCTCGAAGAGCGACCCGGGACCGAAGACGTCCAGGTCGTTGGCGTACAAATGCTCTTCCGGCGCGAGATCGGTTCCCGAAGTCCCCTTCCCGGCCCATCTCCCGTCGAGCCGCGCCAGGGCAAAGTCGTAGTGCTCGGCGGCCGCTTCCGCCCGCGCCTTCCGTTCCAACACCCGGGCGTGGCGCACCACGAGCGCCAGGAACAGCGCCGCCGGGACCAGCAACCACCCCGCCGAGGCGCCTCCGAGGATGGCCCGTTCCGCCGGCACCGCCGAATCGTACAGCAGGATGCCCGCCAGCGCCGCCCCGAACAGGAACACCCCCAGGCGCAGGTTCGCGATGCGATTGTCGGCCCGGGCGGCGCGTTCCGCGGTGGCGCGGCGGGCCGCCCGACGCGATTCGTACTCGGTCCGGGGCGCGGCGCGGCCGGGCGACTCGTTTTCAGCTTGCATGGAGACGGTTATAGAGGGGCGGCGGCGCCTTTTCAAGCGGGTTCACGGCCGATCAACGGGCCGTATGGTGCGCGAGCAGGTCCTCCACCAGCACCGCGTAGGCCTCCTCCTTCAGCTTCTCGACCTGGGCCTGATCCGACTGGCGCCGTCCCCGGGGCGTGCTCACGGTGTCCGACTCCGCCGGCGCGGGCGCCAACAGGGCCCAGCGGCCCGTCCGCGCGTCCATCAGGATCGCCTTGAGCCGGACGCGCATCCGCTGGGCCTGGTCCGGCAAGGACCGGCCCACCACGGGGATCCACGACACCGTCTTCGTCGGAAGATCGGACTGCTCCGCCTCCACCACGCCCCAGCAGCACAGGATATAGTCGTAGCCGCCCTCGGCCGCCGCCAGCCGGAGCGCCCGGTTCAGCGTGCCCCGGGCCGGCTCCCCCGGCTTGTGCGACGGCACCCCCGACAGCGGCCCCACGCGGAAATGCTCGCCCAGGCGCCGCTGCAACGGTTCGTCGGGAAACAGCGCCCCCGACTGGATCACCAGCAGGGCGCTCCCGGGGGGGATGCGGACCTCCGCCGACGCACCGAACGCGGCCGCGATGTCCTCCTCCCGGAGGTCCTCCGCCGGATCGATGCCCAGCACGCTCAGTTCCGATATCTCGCCCCGGTAGAAGTCGCCGAACCCGTAGTAGCCGTAGCCGGAATCGGAGATCGACCGCAACGTCATGCAGCCGGACAGCGACAGCCCCATCAGGGCCGCCGCGGCGGTGCAAAGGCCGTACCGACGGATCATGCAAACGCTCCTGAAACGCTTTCCCGGCGGCCTCGGACCGGGGCCGCGGCCCCGACCCATTATCCGAACGCCCCCCGGGCGTTGCAAAGCCCCGCTTGTGCTTTTCCCGATCTTGGGGTAGCCTTTACACGGAACTCCGCCCGCGCGGCCTTCCCCGCCGCGCCCGCACT
Source organism: uncultured Nitrospiraceae bacterium (assembly GCA_964452795.1). Classification (GTDB taxonomy): domain Bacteria; phylum Hydrogenedentota; class Hydrogenedentia; order Hydrogenedentales; family SLHB01; genus CAYVOE01. The sequence continues at coordinate 18,293 of CAYVOE010000021.1, read as the reverse complement.
TGAAACGCCCCTTCCCCCTGGCCAACCCGCCAAGGAGCAATCCCCATGCCTGACGATATCGAACATCTGCACCGCGACTGGTACAGCCGCGCCACCGACGAAGACGGCCGCGATTTCCCCCTGCGCGTCAGCTTCGAACGCCTCGGCACCCGCGGCATCGCCGCCTACGCCTACGTCGAGAGCGACGAAGGCCGCGACCGGGACCAGGTGCTCACCTCCGTCGAATATGCCGAAAACGGGCCCGAGGCCTTCCGCATGCTCCGGGCCAAGCTCGAGAGCGAACGCGGCATGGGCCTCGCCGACGAGGAAACCCCCAACTGGCTCATGGCCCCCGAATGGATGCAGACCCACCGAAAACCCCAGGAAGAGAAACAAGGAGGCGCCCCCCGCAAACGCAAATGACCCGCGCCCCGCGCCCGGATCCCCGGCGCGCGTCGTTTGAAATTCCCCCCGCTCCGTGGTACACTTCCCGGACCTGCAGCGCGTACCCGTAGCTCAATGGATAGAGCATTTGGCTACGGACCAAAAGGTTGGGGGTTCGAGTCCCTCCGGGTACGCCATAGCAAATCTCAACAGCCGAACGGTTCAGCCGTTCGGCTGTTTTTGTTGTGGTTAGATCCTTCCGTCGCCCGCTTGCTTCTGTTCACCCGGGACCCACGTGCAGGAATCAGGCTACCCCCACTGATCGATACGCGGTGGCGCCCCCAAGAAACGAATTTTGCCCCTCGCGGATGCCGTTGTATCCTGACAAGTCCTCATCTATACTTGTTCTACAGGGGGTATGAACACTGCGGGAGCGGAGCGAGGATGACCAAGTACATCCACGAGGTCAGAGATCCCATTCATGTCTTCATTAGGATGACGTCGGAGGAGAGGGCAATCGTTGATTCTCGACCCCTTCAGCGCCTCCGTCACATTCATCAGTTGGCGATGACCTTCCTCGTGTATCCGGGTGCCACACACAAGCGGTTCGAGCATTCCCTGGGGGTTATGGAGTTGGCGTCACGGGTCTATGATGTCGTAACTGATAGGGAGAACATCAAAGACCGGTCTGTTGGCGATAAGGTACCCCATCCGAAAGATCACAAACATTCTTATTGGCGGCAGGTTCTAAGAGTGGCCGCCCTGTGCCACGACATAGGACACCTGCCATTCTCGCATGCTGCGGAGAAAGAGCTCTTGCCCCCCGGGTGGACCCACGAGCGATTGACGTTGGATCTCATCATGAGTTCAGAGATGAAGCCGCTCTGGGCCCGGATGAAAATCGAGCCGAAAGACGTGGCGAAGCTCGCGGTGGGCCCGAGAGAGTACTCCGATGACAACTTCAGCGATTGGGAGGCTATCCTCGCGGAGATCATTACCGGCGACGCATTTGGAGTGGACCGAATCGATTACCTGCTGAGGGATTCGTATCACGCGGGAGTGGCCTACGGTCGCTTTGACCACCACCGCCTCATTGATTGTTTGCGGATCCTCCCTTCGGACCGCGATGGCTCAAAAGAGCCGGCGCTGGGTGTCGAGTTTGGCGGCATCCACGGAGCGGAGGCATTGCTTCTCGCACGCTATTTTATGTATACGCAGTTGTACTTTCATCCGGTACGGAGGATATACGACGTCCACTTGAAGGATTTCCTTGCAGCGTGGTTGAAGGATGGGAAATTCACTACCGATCCGCTCAAGCATCTTGAACTCACCGACAACGAAGTCATGGCGGCGATCCTGGAAACGGCTCGCAAGCCGGAAATGCCGGGCCACGACCACGCCCGGAGAATCGCGGAGCGTGACCACTTCAAGCTGCTGTATTCGCGAAACCCGCAGGACATCGCGACAAACCCCGATGCTACGCGCAAGGTGTACGAGGCAGCGTGTCGAGAATTTGGCGAAGATGAGGTGAGATGTGACATCATACCTGCCAGGAGCAAGGGGTATGATTTTCCCGTATTGACGCACGATGACCGAATCGAATCGTCCATATCCCTTTCGGATAGCTTGGAGAGAGTTCCACCGGCTTCCGCTGAGTACGTTTTTGTTGAGGCCAAGTTGCGAGAGAAGGCGAAGACTTGGTTGGAGCAGAACCGCGAAAATGTGATTAGACCGACGGAGGTCGTTTGAGTTGAACAAGTTGCAGCGCAACGGAGTACTTCTCCTGCTCATCGAGGAACTACGGAAGAGGGGTAGCTGGTGCGGGGAAACCCACGTCCAGAAGAGCGCGTATTTCCTACAGGAACTGATGAAGGTTCCGCTTGGCCTGCGGTTTGTTCTCTACAAGCATGGCCCCTACTCCTTCGACCTTGGTGACACGCTGGCTCAGATGCGTGCCGACGGCGTCATTTCCATTACCCCCCGTCCTCCCTTTGGCCCGTCGCTCGGCGCCGGGGGCAATGCCGATCTGACAAAGAAACTGGC
>CAYVOE010000021.1:0-15877 GCA_964452795.1 uncultured Nitrospiraceae bacterium | reverse complement strand
GGCAGCGCAGCTCGGCAACAAGAACGTGGCGAGTCTGGAACGCGTATCCACAGCAATGTATGTTGCGTTGGACGGTGGGCTAGCTCAGAGTCGAGAAGAGCAAGCCAACCGGATTGTCGAACTGAAACCCCACATTCAGATTGAGGAAGCCCGTCAGGCGGTAGCCGAGTTTGAACGTATGCGGGGACTTGTCCACGGAGTAACGGGGTAGCGAAAAAAGCCTGGCCCGTAACCAGGCCATGTCTGGCGACTGCAACGCTCAAGGCGGTGCTTGGCCAACCGGCAGCCAGGAGCGGTAGGGGGTGCCGGTTTGGCCGGCGCTGGAGTAGTCGCACACGGGGTATTGGGCGCCGGTGGCGTCGCGGAGGGTGCCGAGGAGCCAGGGGGGGATGGAGCCGGTCCAGGAGGTCGGTTCGAAGATCAGGGTGCGGGTGTCCAGGGGGGGCAGGGCGTCGGGGCTCGAGTTGCCGAAGCGGACGTCGTAGGCGAGGAGGAGGGGGCCGCGATAGACGGAAGCCTTTCCCTGGAAGGGGCCTTCGCCGGGAAGCGTCCGAAGGGTGAAGTCGAAGTCGAGTTCGACGACGTCGCCGGGGGTCCAGGTTCGGTCCAGCACCAGGTAGATCCCGGGGCGGATTTCCCGTTCGACGGCGGCGCCGTTTACGCGGACGCTGGTCTGTGTCGACCAGCCTGGGATGCGAAGGGCGAGGGGGAAGCGTTCGGGTTGGGACAGATTGATGTGCAACGCGACGCGGTTGTCGGCGGGATAGTCGGTCTGCTGCTCGATGACGAGCCGGTTTCCCGATGGGAGCTGCAGAGCGAAGGTGCCGGGTCCGTAGAAGTTTAGATGGGGCTCGCCGTTTCGTCCGGCCATGAGGGCCCACAGGGCAATCATGCCGGGGCCGCGACAGGCATTGGTCGAGCAGCAGTTGAGCTCGGGGCCGGCGTTTGTGGCCTGGCCGCGGATCTCGTTGCCGTAGTTGCGCAGGCCGTCCGGCGGATTCGAGTAGGACGAGGTGGCGCCGGAATAGGGAATCGCTCCCAGCGCGGCATTCAACGTGCTCCATTCGATTTCGTCCGCCACACGCGGGTCCCCGGTCATCTTCAGCACGTCGATGGAGACGGCGATCCAGGCCACGGTGCAGCAGGTCTCGAGGGTGCCCTGGATGTGCGGCGTCCCCAGGAAGCCTTCGTCGGTCGAGAAGGCGCCGGTGTTGTGTCGTTCGCCGTCGCGGAGCACTTCGTAGAGATTCAGCACGGCTTCGCGAAACGCGTCGTCGCCCGTGACGCGGTACAGTTCGCAAAGGGTGCTGAGATTGTGAACGCTTTCCCATCGGCGCACGGGAAACTCCGTCGCCGGCCGGCGTTCAAGTCCCATCCGGCGGTACCGGGTGCCTCCGGTCTCGTTCGACACCTGATCCACGAGATACCGCGCGCCCTCGAGGTAACGAATATCGCCGGTGCGGTCGTAAAGCAGCACCAGGGCGTGGGAGAAAGATTCGTTCGCCCCGCCGACCGCGGGCGGAAGCTCGCCTTCGGGCCCGTACGCTTCAAGCGCACGGTCCGCTATACGACGGCAGGCTTCAAGGACGGCCGGGTCCTGCGAGTCCTCATGATACAAGAGCAGGCCATAGAGCGCGGCGTAGTGATTCCAGAGACTGAGGGATCCTTTGAAAGATTCACCGATGTTCAAACCGCCGTCCGGCGCCTGGCACGCGACGAGTTCGCGCACGTAGGCATCGAGTGCGTCCTTCAGTTCCGCGTGTCCTGTCGCGCGCTCAATCAGCACGCCGGAACTCAGGTACTGACCCGGAAAAACACCGGCCCACGAAACGACCGGGCGGTTGCGGTCGCGGAGCATCTGGAGCATCCCCGGGTTAATCTCGGGAAATCGGGCCATGTAGTCCGCCATTCGCCTCAGCCGTTCGCCCAGGTAACCCGCCGGAGCAATCGTCGCGTCGGGCGAGGTGCGCAGGGCCGTCTCGATGCGCGGCACGTTGTCCCCTGCCCGGGTCGCGTCGGGAGGCCACCGACGGAAATCCAGCCTCCGCAGCTCACTTGCCCGGGTCTGCCCGGATTGGGAACGCGCAGCGACGGTCCAGTAGACGGTCTGCTCGCCGGGAAGAGTGAGATCGAACGAGGTGGCGGCGTCCGCGTCGTGCGAGACGGCGAGGCGCGTGCCGTCGGGGTCTTCGTAAATCTCTACGACGTAGCTTTCGGCGCCCGCGGCGGGGAGCCAGGTCAGCGTCGCCCCCTGGGGACGATACGACGCGCTCCCGTCGAGGGGCGTGACGAGCGCGGGCGGCGGAGGAGGCGGCGTTGTACCGTTGACCGTCTCCACGGGTCCCAGGCGCACAAGCGGGTTGGCCTCCGTCAGATTCGCCGACTCGGCTCGGAGCCAGGCCGCGGAGCGCGCGACGTTCGAGACGCGCACCTCGTCCAGGTCGCCGTGGAACTGGAAATTGTCTGCGGGGCTGCTGCCTCGGCCGAAGCGCAGGTCCGCTATCTCACCCGGCGCCGGCATGGGGTTCTCCGCCAGGTTGCCATCCATAGAAAGTCGGCCCACGCCTGCGGCGCCGTCCACGGCGGCGGTGACGGTTTGCCAACGATCGACTTCAACACCGGGCAGGCGAAACTCGGGTTGCGCCCCGTTGTTGCTCCTCACCTGGAACCCTGCGCCCCGGACGGAATCGATAAGGACGCTGAATCCGTCCTCCGCTGAAGGACTCGTCGCCGCGAACAGGCACTGACGGCCGGGTCTTCGCGTTCGATAGCGGCAGGTGACGGTGAAGCCGCCGCTCTGCAAAGGCATGACGTCCGAGGTGAACTGCAGGTAGCCGCGGTCGAATCCGTCGTCGAAGGTGAGCCAGGGGTGGATCTCCGAGCCCATCAATCCGGGCGTCCATCCGTTCTGGAACACAACCCCCGTTTGTTCAACGGCGCTGGTGCGGCCGGTCGAGTCGCGCCGGTCGCCTTCGAGGTGCAGCACACTCACGTAATGGGAATCCCAGACGCGGCCCGGCGGCGGCGCCTCGGCCTGCGGATTCCCGAAGTAAAGGTATAGGTATTGATCGTCGTCGCCGGCCCGTATCCGGGGACACCGAACATAGAGTTCGACGCGGTCCGGTTCCCACGCAACGATTTCGAACTCGAGGGGCGTTCCTTGTCGGTCCACGACCCGAAGGTCCCGCCCGTCCTCGGCTGCCCATGCGCGCGCGAAGGCGGCATCGCCCGGCGCGATACGCAGGGGGAAATCGACGAGGTCCTCGTCCACGAGCGTCCCATCGATGATCACGCGCTGGCGATAGGCCCAGTCCCCGTTCCACCACGCGTCGGCCGATGCCGCCGCGCTCAGCCACACCATCCACGCGACGCCCGCACCTCGCAGGCCGCTCCGAATCATAATCATGGGCCGTCTCCTCCGGGACGCAGCGGTCGATGAGGGACCTTCCGGGCTCATGCCCTGCTGGGGACCGACAATATGGCAGGCGAACGACGAAAGGTCAACGGTTCCGGAATCCGGCGGCGATTCGGTTCCACCGAGGAGCCGGTCGGAACGGGCGGGACCATGCGCGGCGCCGGGCGCCGGAGATTCATACAAAACGCTCGCCGTTTCAAACAAGCATTGCCGAACCGCTTGTGCCATGATCGCGGGCACGAGAAAAGCTCGCTCATCCGCACACGGCGAGTCCGGAGTCGAACGACGTTTTCATAGCTCACGGCCCATCGTATTGCTTCCTTTTGTTCCGGAAAGGAGGTGAGAAGGCGGAGGCGGTCATACTTTCCCTTCCCTCATACACCGCCGAAGGCTCAGGCAATGCCACGCACCCGCAGTTTGCCATCATTCCATAATTGTGTCCTTGCGCGTATCGCCGTCCACTTGGCGTCGATACCGCAACGGCCTGCCGCGAAGTCATGAAGACTCAACAGGAGGGCGTCCCATGAAGGGCAAAGGCTTCACCCTGATCGAGTTACTTGTCGTCATCGCCATCATCGGAATTCTGGCGGCGATCCTGCTCCCGGCCCTGGCTCGGGCCCGCGAAGCCGCCAACCGCGCCAGTTGTCAGAACAACCTCAAGCAATGGGGCATCATCTTCAAGATGTTCTCCGGGGAGAACAAGGGTCTCTTTCCCCCGGGCCCCCATTACTACCCCTGCAATTCAGGATACGCCGCCGCTTCTCAGTACCGCGGCGTTGCCGCCGACGTGCTGTATCCCGAATACTGGACCGATCCGAACATCTGGCTCTGTCCGTCCGATTCGCGCAGCACGGCGGGCAGCTATCTGCCGAACATCGGCCTCCCCATCGTGCCGATTGAGGAAGACTACGCGGCCCAGGTGAACCGGATCGCCACCCATCCCGATCCCCTGGCGAAGCAGTGGTGGTTGCCCATGATCCTGTCCATCAACCCGTCGTACGTCTACGTTCCCTACGCCGCCAACACCGCCTCACAGGTGACGCTGCTGATGGCCATCGGGAACTATATCTTCTGGCCCGGCGTGTATGCCGCAGGCGACTACACCCTTGGGCCCGCTCCCTCCGCCTCCAACCCCTGGGGGCCCGATTTCGGCATCATCCGCTGGGCCACCGTGGACCGCGATATTTCGTCCGGCATGCTGGCAACCATGAAGCCGTGGATCGCGGCCAACACGCCCGAACCGTGGACCGACGACGACGGTTCCCCGCTTCCCGCTTCCTTCCCGCGCTTGAAGGAAGGCATCGAGCGCTTCGCGATTACGGACATTAACAATCCCGCCGCGGGCGCCAAGGCGCAGAGCAACATCGTCGTCATGTTCGACGCCTGGGCCGCCGGAGGCATGGCCGGCTGGTATCCGCTGTCCAACTCGGCCCAGAGCGCCTTCAACCATATCCCCGGCGGATCGAACGTGCTCTACATGGACGGCCACGTCGAGTTCGTGAAGTACCGTTCGAAGATGCCCCTGACCAACACCCCGGCGACGCCCAACGCGTACAACCGCTACGCCAACTTCTGGATGTTCACCGTGGGCGGCTGGGGCTGAGCGCGCTTGTCCGACGCATCCGAAGGCTCGGGGCCGGCCGGGGCAACCGGGTCGGCCCCGTCCTCGGGGCGGAGCGCGCAACACAGCCGGAAATGGAGAGACGGAGGAGTACATGCGAATCGGAATTCGGGCCCGAGTGCCGGCATATCTCCTGCTTCCCGCCCTGATCGCGCTGGCCGCATGCGGCAAGAAGGTGGATATGGCGGAATCGGACAATCCCGATGAAGTCACCCCGCCCGCCACGGCCGGCACGACGGACAGCCTGATAGGCACGTCCTGGCGGTTCGACGGCCTGGACATGATCGTCACATTCAACGGGCCCGTGGGGCCCGGCGGCGCCCTTCAGTCCGGGGCCGCCAATGGCGAGGGGACCCAGATGGCACTCGTCATTCAAAACCCGAACAACCCGCAGCAGACCGCCCCGGGCTTCTGGCTGCTCCGGCCCAACGGCGTCATCTCGGTAACCTCCTTCGGCACCACCCGGGCGGGCACGTGGGACGGGGAGCGCCTGATTCTGGCGGAAGAAGAGGGCGAGCGGGCCTCAGGGGAATAGCCGACACACAGGGGTGCTGTCACGCGCGTTCCGAGGCGACGCCAAGGGCTGCTATACGGAGCCATCCTACGTCCTCGCCCCGGACGACTCGTACGTCCGGGACCGCATCGAATCGGACCAGCCCAACCGACTCGCCCGCGAGCCCGAGCGGGCCCGTTTGCATCCCAAGGTACAGGCGCCGTGGATGCAGCCGTATCGACGGGAAGGCGGGCAAGGAGCTTGCGGGAACTGTCTGCTCGACGCATTCAGTGCGCGGGCGCGTTAGGAGGGTTCGCGTGTTCCCGCCGCTCGCGCATCTGGCGCAGCCGCTCCAGCCCCCGACCCTGACGGACGGTGTCGACAAGGCGGCGCATGTCGGCGTCGAATTCGTGGATCAGGATATAGAGCCGTGCCCTCCGGCGGGTGTCGAGGTTCTTGCCGGCCTCTTCGAAGGCCCGCTGCCGGAGTCCGGCGATCTCCTTGTCCAGGTCGATGAGGCGGTCGAGGGCGGCCTGGACCCGTTCCTCCGCCGCGTCGGTCCGAAGCGCCTCCTTGAGCCTTGCCATCTCGTCGTGCCGTTCGCGGTTGAGTTGGGCGGCGTGTTCCCGGGCGCGGTCGAAATGGCGTACCATCACGACGGTTTCTTCCGAATCCAGCCCCAGTTGGCGCGACAGGTGCACCATCCGGACCGTCTCGATGAGCTCCCGCATCTCGGGGTCGGCCAGGGGCCGGTCGGGCGGCGCCGGATCGGTCGGTGCCTCGGCGGGCGGAGGGGCCTCGTCCGGGGATTCGGGCAACTGTGCACGGACGATCCCGGCGGCGGCCAGGACCCCGATCAGGAGCAGAAGCGGCACAACGACGGAGCGCATGGTATCAACCCTCGTTGACGTATTGGAGGAGCCGATCGCGAAGCGCCCGGGCTTCGGGCTCGCTCAGCGACAGCACAAGGTCTTCAACATCCCGGTCCGCCTCGACCGTGCGGGCCAGGTCGTCGAACCACGGCGCGTAGGCCAGGTCCGCCAGCAGGGCCTCTTCCGGCGCCTCCTCGAAGGCCGGACCGATCCCCGCGAAACCCGTCCACGCGCCTTCTTCCAGGAAGGAGTCGGGTCCGCTGGACCCGGTGTGAAGCGACGGGGGAGGAGGGGCCGGCTCCATCGGTCGGACGAGCCAGATGGCGGCAGCGACCCATATCGCGGCAACGGCCACAACCGGACCGAACAGGAGCCCGCGCCGCCGACGGGCCGGACGAACCTGCGAGACTTCCGCCTGGATGCGGGTGAGGAAGGCGGCATGCACGTCGGGGGCGGCCATGTTGCGCAGGCCCTCCGACAACGCCCGCAACTGGCGAAGGCGCTCCGCACACTCCGGACATTCCCGCAGGTGCCCTTCGACCTCCGCGGGACGGCGCGCCTCGCCGTCGAGATAGGCGGAAAGCTCTTTCCGAGCGATGTGTCGGGCGGCCTTCACAGTTCGCCTCCCCATTCCTGGATCCGGGCCCGGAGCTGTTCCCGCGCCCGGGCCAGCCGGCTCTTCACGGTTCCCTTGCGGCATTTCAATACGCGGGCCAGGGTGTCGTAGTCCATGCCCTGCAGCTCGCGCAGCACCAGTATCTCCCGGTGTTCGGGCGAGAGCTCCTCGAGGCCCCGCTCGATCCACTCCTCGATCTCGCGCCTTCGCGCCGATCGGTCGGGCCGACGGCCGTCGTCCTCCACGGGTCCGTCCGACTCGTCCGCCCCTGTGAGCGACCTCGTGACGCCCCGGCCGCGGCGGCCCGCGTCGCGCAGAAAATTCAAGGTGAGGTTGCGGGCCATGCCGAAGAGCACCGTCGAGAATCGCGCGTCGGGCCGGAGCCGGTGCAGGTAACGGTACACCCGCACGAAGCTTTCCTGGGCCACGTCTTCGGCGTCCTCCTGCGAGCCGGTCATGCGTCGGCAGAAATGGATCAACGGCCGCTGGTACCGCCGCACCAATTCGGCAAACGATTCCGCATCACCCGAACGCGCCCGGGCCACGAGTTCCCAGTCGGATCGATCGCTCATGTCCCGGAGCACCTCGTTCCCGAAGGGTTGAACACCGCCGCGGGCAAAAGGTTCCCGGGCCCCGCGGAAGCGGGACCGAGTCAACAGCGGCGCGACGCCGGCGGTCGCCTCTTAAGAGGCCTCCTGGGCGAGGCGCTGCGCCTTGATCTTCATGAGGCGGCTGGTGTTGGACCGCTCCATCTCGTCGAGCTTGTTCTTGATGTACTTGATGGTCTCGACCATGCGGGGGATCATGGTGTGTTCCAGCGCGTTCACCCGGCGGCGCGTCTTTTCGATTTCGCTGCTCATCAGCCGAACCGTCTCTTCGAGCTCGGCCATGCGCAGGAGCTTGGGCAGGAAGGTCCGGAGCCCGTCGATGGCGCGGTCCAGCTCGGGCGACGTATGGACCCGGGAATAGCCGCCCGTCACCTCGCCGAAGGCCACGTCGAACACCGGAACCTTGACGCTCATGATGCGGCGGGGATGCACGTCGAGGCGGAGCTCCTGGCGGGTGCTCTCGAGGGCGTCCTCCGTGATCTGGCGCGAAGAAGTGACCTCGGCCAGCGCGAACCCCTTCAGAACGTACGGCAGTTCGGCGTCCACCTCTTTGCGATGGCGCTTGTACTCCTCGGCAATCTGCATGAACTCCTTCATGAGCCCATCCAGCTTGTCCTTGAGCAGCTTATGTCCGCGCTGGGCCACCGACAGCCGCTTGCGCAGCCGAAGCAGCTCCATGCGCGTGGGGTTTACCGCAAGTCGTGTTGCCATGTGAAGGACCTCGTTCGACGCCCGAAGCTCGACGTTCGAAGCCGGCCACGACCTCTCGGCCGCGGCGCCGCGCTTCGAACGTCGAACCCGGAACTAACGGCTCGTCGGGTAATACTTCTCGATGTATTCGTCGCGGATGCGCTTGAGTTCGCCCTTGGGCAGCAGGCCGAGGAGCTCCCAGGCGATGTGCAGGCTGTCCTCGATGCCGCGGTTCTCGTCTTCGCCCTGCCGCACGAAACGATCCTCAAACGCGTCGGCGAACTTCACATACAGCAGGTCCGTCTCGCTGAGGGCCGATTCACCCAGCACCACGGCCAGTTCCTTGGCGTTCTTGCCGCGGGCATAGGCCGAGTAAAGCTGGTTCATCACGCCCGCGTGGTCTTCTCGGGTCTTGCCGGCGCCGATGCCCTTGTCCTTGAGACGCGACAGCGACGGCAGCACGTCCACGGGCGGGTAAATCCCCTGGGCGTGAAGGGGCCGGCTGATGATGATCTGCCCCTCGGTGATGTACCCCGTGAGGTCCGGAATGGGGTGGGTCTTGTCGTCCTCGGGCATGGTGAGCACCGGGATCTGGGTGATGGAACCCTGCTTGCCTTTGATCCGGCCCGCCCGCTCGTACAGCGTCGACAAGTCGGTGTAGAGGTATCCCGGATAGCCGCGGCGTCCCGGCACCTCCTTGCGGGCCGCCGAGATCTCGCGCAGGGCCTCGCAGTAGTTGGTCAGATCCGTGAGGATCACCAGGACGTGCATGTCCTTCTCATAGGCCAGGTACTCGGCGGCGGTGAGGGCCATGCGCGGCACCGCGATGCGCTCGATGGGCGGGTCGTCGGCCAGGTTCATGAACAGCACCGCGCGCTCGAGGGCCCCCGTGCGGCGGAAGTCGTCGATGAAAAACTCGGCCTCTTCAAACGTAATCCCCATGGCCGCGAAGATCACCGCGAACTTCTCGCCCGTCTTCAGCACCGTGGCCTGGCGCGCGATTTGGGCCGCCAGCCGCGAATGAGGCAGACCGGACCCCGAGAAGATGGGCAGCTTCTGACCCCGGACCAGCGTGTTCAACAGGTCGATGGTCGAGATGCCCGTCTGGATAAACTCGTTCGGGTAGTCCCGCGCGAAGGGGTTCATGGGGTTGCCGTTGATGTTGAGCCATTTCTCGGGGATCAGGGCGGGGCCGTCGTCGATGGGCCGGCCGAAGCCGTCGAAGACGCGGCCGAGCATGTCGGGCGACACGCCGATCTCGAGGCCCTTGCCCAGGAACTTCACCTTCACGTCCTGGGGCGCCAGGCCCTCCGTGCCTTCAAACACCTGGACCAGCGCCTTGTCGCCGTTGACCTCCAGGACGCGGCCCCGGCGCATTTCGCCGTCCGCCTTGATGTCGGTCAGCTCACCGTACGTAATCCCTTCCACGCCGTCCAGCAGGATCAGGGGTCCGATCACCTGCCGTGCGGTCCTGTATTCCTTGGTTACCGTTGCCATGGTGGCTACCTTTTCCTTCTTGGAGAGTCCCTGCTCTCCAGTTGGCCGGAGATCGTTGCCCGATCGGATCTCCCAACGCCTCGTATCGTGCTGCGGCCTGCGGCTAGTATTTCGGCACCGCCGTCAGGGCCTCGGTGATCTCTTTCTCGAGTTCATCAAACTCGCCCAGGTTCTCTTCGGGGATGAGCTTGGCCCGGGCGATCTTCTCCAGCGGCTCAAGCGCCAGCAGGCTCTGCAAATCGGCGCCTTCCGCCAGGGCCTTGCGGGCCTCGTCGTAGTACCGGAGGATCGCCGACAACATGCGGAACTGCTTGACCAGCGACGTGTAGGTGTCCCGGTCGTCGAAGGCGTTCTGGTGGAGAAAGTCTTCGCGGATCATCCGGGCCGCCTGGAGCAAGAGTCGGTCTTCCGCGGCGAGGGCGTCCAGCCCCACGAGGCGTACCAGCTCATCGAGCTCGGCCTCGCGCTGCAGGAGGGCCATGGCGCGCTTGCGCACCTCCTCCCATTCCGGATTCGTGTTCTCCTTGCCGTACTTGTCCACCACGTTCTGGTACAGCGAATAGGAGGTCAGCCAGTTGATCGCCGGGAAGTGCCGGGCGAAGGCCAGCTTGTCGTCGAGCCCCCAGAACACCTTGACCACGCGCAGGGTGGCCTGCACCACGGGCTCGGACATGTCGCCGCCGGGGGGCGACACGGCGCCGATGAGCGACAGGGAGCCGCGTCGCTGGTCGGAGCCCAGGCAGATGACGTTGCCCGAGCGCTCGTAGAAGCTGGCGATACGCGAGCCCAGGTAGGCCGGATAGCCTTCTTCACCGGGCATCTCTTCCAACCGCCCCGAGATCTCGCGCATGGCCTCGGCCCAGCGCGAGGTCGAATCGGCCATCAGCGCCACCGAATAGCCCATGTCGCGGAAGTACTCGGCAATGGCGATGCCCGTGAACACGCTGGCTTCCCGGGCCGCCACGGGCATGTTCGACGTGTTGGCCACCAGCACCGTCCGTTCCATCAGTGGCTCGCCCGACGCCGGGTCCTTCAGATGCGGGAACTCCATGAGCACGTCGGTCATCTCGTTGCCCCGCTCGCCGCAGCCCACGTACACCACGATCTGGGCGTCGGCCCACTTGGCGAGCTGGTGCTGCACCACCGTCTTGCCGCTGCCGAAGGGACCCGGCACGCAGGCCGTGCCGCCCTTGGTCATGGGGAAAAACATGTCGATGACGCGCTGCCCCGTGATGAGCGGCTCGCTGGGCGGCAGTTTCCGGGCCACCTTGCGCGCCGTCCGCACCGGCCACCGCTGAACCATCGTCAGCGACACGGGACCCTTGGGCGTGTCGAGGACCGCCACCTCCGTGTCCACGGTGCCGGTCACCGGGCCGATCTTCTTCACCGTGCCCGACACGCCGTAGGGGACCATGATCCGGTGGATCACCAGCTTGCTTTCCTGCACCGTGCCCAGGATGTCGCCGGCCACCACCTCCTGGCCCGCCTGGGCCACGGGAACGAACTCCCACTGGGCCGACCGGTCCAGGGCGGGCCGCTCCGCGCCGCGGACGATGAAGTCGCCGAAATCGCGCGACAACGCGTCGAGAGGCCGCTGCACCCCGTCGTAGATCGAGCGGATGAGCCCCGGGCCCAGCTCCACGCTCAGGGCCTCGCCGGTCCGAAACACGGGCTGGCCCGGTCCGATGCCTTCGGTCTCCTCGTAGACCTGGACCGAATAGTCCTCGCCGCGGATCTCGATGATCTCGCCGAAGAGGCGCGCCTCGCCCACCCGAACCATCTCGTACATGCGCGCGCCCGTCAGGCCCCGCGCCACCACCAGCGGTCCGGAGACCTTGACCACCACGCCGTGTTGTTCACTCATTGCTTTATCGCCCTCTCGCCGTTCTCGGCGAAGCTTAACGTTCCTTCCGCATCCCGAAGGGGGCTCGCGGTCCCCGGCCGAGCCGAGACCGGCCCGTCCTGGACCCGCGGTTCACGCATCACGAGTCGCTCCGGTCACGGCATTCCCAGGATGTCCACGCCGATCGAGCGCTCGACGGCCTTGCGCATCTCCGCATAGCTGAATCCCTTGCTGCCCTCGTGCGAGGGAATGACCACCAGCACCGCCTCGGCCGCGGCCCGGAAGTCGTCGAGGGTCTGAGGCGACTGTTCCGCCATGGTCTCGGTCACCAGAACCAGGCCCACCTCGCCCTGGCGCGACAGGCCCATCACTTCCCGATGGAAGTCTTCCGCCGCGTCCGTCGGAACCACCTCGAACCCCACGCCCTTGAACCCGAGCACCAGGTTCTTCTCGCCCACCACCACCGCCCTAGCCATAGCACTCCCTCATGCGCTGCCGGAGCAGGTCCGCGTCGATGCGGCCCATCCGCCCGCACACCACCACCTTGAGGTTGTAGGCCTCCGTGGCGAGAGCCACCAGGAAGGCGAAGACGCGCTCGGGTCCGAAAGTCTGGGCCCGGCCGCGCTCGGCGATCCGCGCCCCCCGTTCCGCTGCGCGCCGCTCAAAATACGAGGCCTGCTCGTCTTCGGGCCGTTCTGCCGCCTCCTTCAACAGCGCCCCCATGTCGCCGCCCACGATGTCGCCCCACGCGGCGGGGTCGCCCGCAACGGTGAGCCGGTCGAGGGTGTCGGTCCAGGGCTCCAGCGGCAGAAAATGCTGCCGGTACCGGCGCAGTTCCTGTCCCGATCGGTAGGCCCGGTACAGGGCCACGAGGGCCTGGGCCAGGATGGACATCTCCACATACTCGGTGATCAGGGGCACGTCCAGGGCGAGGGCCCGGGCCCGCTGCCGCCGCAGGTACGCCCCGTCCAACACCACGTCGATGAGGGCGCGCCGCTCCTCTTCCGAGAGATCGCCCTGCAGCGCCTCCGCCTCCGTGCGCAAAGCGGGCGGAAGCGCCGTCAAATCGCCCTGCGCCACCCGCGTGAGGTCCTCGTAGCGCAGCTCGCCCGCGGGATACCGGAAATCGGTGCCGCCCAGCAGGGCCCGCTTGAGGTTCAGGAAGTCGCTCGCGCCCAGGAACAGGTCGAAGACGCGCGGATCGGGGCTGTCTTCCCGCAGCGAATCGAGCTGACCGTAGAAATAGCGGTCGATGATTCCGCTGCAGTCGTCCCAGGGTGCGCCGGGCGTCAGGACGGTCGACAGGGCGGTTTCCTGGAGCTGGCGGAACAGGTCCCGGGAGTCGCGCTGCCCCAGGAGTCCCACCAGGTAGTCGCGGCCCAGGAGGCGTCCCTCGAGGGCGCTCACCCGTCCGCTGACAAAGCCCCAGTCGTACTGATCCGTTGTCAGGGGGATCACGTCGCCTCCCTCGGCTCGCCGGGAAACAGCTCCGCGGCAATGGCGGGGCCCATTTCGTGTTCCCAGTCGGCCAGTAGGGTGTCCACCGTCTGATCCACTTCGAACGTTTCGCTCACGAACACGAACCCGCCCCGCCGCGGCAGGGGATCGTCGTCGTCGATCTGCACCGCCACTTCGGCAGGTCGTTCGCGGTTGATGTCGGCCACCAGCGATTCGAAGAGCCCCCGGTCCTCGGGATGAACCCGGACCCGGCCGCCCGCCTCGCTCGCCGCCCGCCGCAACAGGCTCCCCATGACCGAAGCGTATTCCTCCGGAGGCCCGTCGAGTATCCGCTGGCGCGCCGCCTCGAACACTTCCTTCAGCCGGGCGTTGCGCCGCTCCAGGAGCTTTTTGCCCAGGCCGCCCCGGTGTTGAATGAGCCGGCGGGCAAATTCCTCCTCGATGACGCGGGCCTCGGCGGCGTAGCGCCGTTCCGCGGCCTGGCGCGCGGCCTCGACCTCGGACTCGGTCCGGGCCGTGGCGGCCATCTGGGCGGCGGCCGTGATGCGGGCGGCTTCCGCCTGCGCCGCTTCCAGCACCGCCTGCTCTATGTTGTCGAATGGCATGTCGTTGGGGTTACCTTACTGAACCGCCGCCGCGGCCGCTTCTTCCGCCGCCCCGCCAAGGCCCGAGAGCCACAGGATGAACAGGAACGCCGCCAGCAGCGCCACCACGGCGTAGGTCTCCACCAGCGCCGGGAACAGCAGCGCACGGCCCGACATGTCGGCCCGCCGCGCCGTCAGCGCGATGCCCGCCGCCGAGGCCTCACCCTGCTTGATGCCGCTCCAGTACTGGACCACCCCCGACAGAAGCCCCACGAACAGCAGCGCCAGGCCCGTGCCGAAGGTAATGTTCGCTTCTCCGCCCATCAGGCCCGTGAAAAAGGCCATCAGGAAGGCGATCACGAACCCGTAGAACCCCTGGGTGCCCGGCAGGGCCACCATCACCAGCAACCGACCGAAAAGGTCCGGTTTCTCGCTCAGAACCCCCGCCGCCTGCTGCGATGCCAGGGCAATGCCCCGAGCCGACCCGACGCCACCGAGGGCAAAGGCAAAGGCCGCTCCCGTATAGGCCAGGCCGATGCCCAGTTGATCCCAAAAAGCCCCCCACGTGGTGACTTCCATTTCCCGCGTACCTCCCGTCTCGTTTCGCGTTGGCAGACTCGCACAGCCGGAACAGCCGGCCCGGATTGGCCTTCAACCATAGTTCGCCAATCACGAATTCTAATTGCTATTCACCGAATTCACGCCGGCCGCTTGAGCACGTAATCGGGCGTATCGAAGCCCAGGGGCCGGAAAGGCCGGGCGCCTCCCTCGTAGAAGCGGCCGAAAAACTCCACGAAAATGAGCCGCATCGAATGGATGAACGCGCCCAACACGTTGATGCCGAAGTTGAAAATGTGGCCGAGCACCAGCAACATCAGAAAGAGCACGAATCCCACGTAGGGAATCTCGCGCAGCATGTTTGCCATGATGTTCACCGACATGGCCACGATCGACGTGGTGACACCCAGCGCCAGCAGCCGGCAGTACGACAGGGTGTCGCCCACGAAGGCCGTGATTCCGTAACTGCCCAGGATGCCGTAGAGGCTCACCACGCCCGTGATCGCCTTGCTCATAAAGGCCTGCTCGGCCCGCCCCTGCGTCAGCACCAGCCCCACGGCCCCCAGCACCGTCATTACCAGGCCGATCTTCGTCACCACGCCGGGGATGACGTCCGTCATCAGGCCCGCCATGGTCAGGATCAGCCCGGGCAGCACCAGCAGCCACAACACTCCGTCGAAAATCGCGCTGGCCCAGTCGCGGTTGCGCGCCAGGCCGTACACCTTGAGCGAAATCCCGTAGAACTGGTTCAACATGCCGATGAGCAGCGCCAGTCCCAGCGCCGGCAGCGGCTTCTCGAGCGGATCCAGGCCCAGGAACAAGCCGTTGCGCAACCGTTGCAGCACATTGCCCTCACCCAGGTAGTCCGGATTCCACAAGTCGCCGAACCACGAGCCCAGCGCCGCCCCGCAGATGGTCGTGCTGATGCCCGCATACAGGAACAAGGTGCCGAAGTTGAACACCCCGGGATACTCGCGGGTCTTGCTGCGCAGGTACAGGCTCAACGTGATCAACATGATCCCGTAGAACACGTCGCCGAAACACAACCCGAAGAAGAGAAAGAAATTGAAGATCAGGAAAGGCGAGGGGTCAAAGGTGCCGTAGACGGGGCGACCGAACAGGTCGATGAGCATCTGGATAGGGCGCACAAGCCGCGGCAGGCTGATGCTCACCGGAACGTCTTCGTCCGGGGACGGGTCCTCCACCGTGAGGGCCGCGTCCGGAAATTCCCGGGCCAGGGCCGACTCGAGCTTCGGCATGTCCTTCTCCCGGACGTAGCCGCACAGCACATGAACCCATTTGCCCCGCAGGGCCTGCGTCCGGGCCAGGGCCTTCCCCCGATTGCTGTCCCAGAAGGCCTCGAGCACCTTCAACGGGCGCCGCTCCTCGGCCATTTCCTTCACCCGGGCCTCCACGGCCGCCATCTGGGACTCCGCCTCGGCCCGGTCCTCGCGAAGCTTCGCCATCCGCTCCTTCACCGAGCCCGTCAGCGGAGGGAGAGGCGTCTCCTCGAAGCCCACCTCGTTCAACAGCCGGCGGGCCGCGTCTTCGTCCTCTTTCCGAAAGGCGAAGACCAGCTTCATCGGCTCGCCCGCCGCGGCCACGTCCCACGACATCACCTG
>CAYVOE010000020.1:20417-23057 GCA_964452795.1 uncultured Nitrospiraceae bacterium | reverse complement strand
ACCCCGACGAAGTCGTTGCCATCGGCGCCGCCATCCAGGCCGGCGTGCTGTCGGGCGAGGTGAAGGACGTGCTGCTCCTCGACGTCACGCCGCTGTCCCTGGGCATCGAGACGCTGGGCGGCATCTGCACCAAGCTCATCGAGCGGAACACCACCATACCCGTGACGAAGCGTCAGATCTTCTCCACGGCTGCCGATAACCAGAATGCTGTGACGATCCACGTGCTTCAGGGCGAGCGCGAGCTGGCCCGCGACAACCGCACGCTGGGCCGGTTCGACCTGGTCGGCATCCCGCCGGCGCCGCGGGGCGTGCCCCAAATCGAGGTCACCTTCGACATCGACGCCAACGGCATCGTCCACGTGTCCGCAAAGGATCTGGCCACCGGCAAGGAGCAGAAGATCCGCATCGAGTCCTCCAGCGGTCTGACCGAGGAAGAAGTCGAGCGCATGGTGCGCGAGGCCCAGGAGCACTCCCGCGAAGACCAGGAGAAGCGCCGCCTCATCGAAGTGCGGAATAATGCGGACTCCTTGCTGTATACTACGGAAAAGGCGCTTAAGGAAAATGGCGATAAGATCAGCGGCGACGACAAGGCCGCCATCGAGTCCGCCATGTCCGGGCTTCGAACCGCCCTCGAAGGCGAGAACGTCTCCGCCATCGAGGAGGCCATGGAACGCGTCACTCAAGCCTCGCACCGCATGGCCGAAGCAATGTATGCTGCGGCAAGCAATGCCGCCGAGGCCGGCAGCGACGGCGCCGACGCCGCGTCCGGAACGGCCGAACCCGAAGAGGGCGGCACCGTGGACGCCGATTTCACCGTGGTCGATGAAGACAAAGACAAAAACCGGTAGGCGGTAGCTGGGAGCAACCGGCTGCATGAGCATGGCAACAAAGGACTACTACGAGATTCTCGGGGTCCCGAGAGACGCAAGCCAGGAGGAAATCCGAAAGGCCTACCTCGAACTGGCCAAGAAGTACCACCCCGACAAGACGGGGGGCGACAAAGCCGCCGAAGAAAAGCTCAAAGAAATCAACATGGCGTACGACGTGTTGAAGAACGCCGAAAAGCGCGCCCAGTACGACCGATTCGGTGCGGCGGGCGAGCAGTTCGGCGGCTTTGAGGGCGGCTTCGGTGGCTTCGGCGGCTTCGGGCCCGGCGGCTTCGGACAGGGCGGACCCGGCTTCGACACGCCCTTCGAGGACTTTTTCGACGTCCTCTTCGGGCGCGGCGGAGGACGACGCCGTCCGGCCGCCCCCGGGAACGACCTCGAGGCCCGCGTCTCCGTGACCCTGCGCGAGGCCGCCTTCGGATCGAAGAAGACCGTCCGCATCAACCGGATGGAGATCTGCAACGAGTGCCGCGGATCGGGCGCCGCCCCCGGCACCCAGCCCCAGACCTGTCCCGACTGCGGCGGCGCCGGCCAGGTGCGGCGGTCCCAGGGATTCTTCAGCATCACCCAGACCTGCCCCAAGTGCCGGGGCACCGGAAAAATTGTTCCCAAGCCGTGCTCGAAATGCAGCGGACTCGGACGGGTCCGTGCCCAGCGTGAGCTGTCCGTGGACCTTCCTCCCGGCGTCGACACCGGCACCCGCCTGCGCGTAGCCGGCGAAGGCGAACCCGGCGAAGGCGGAGGACCCCGGGGCGACCTCTACATCTACGTCGAGGTCCTGCCCGACGACATCTTCGTCCGCGAAGGCAACGACATCATCTGCGAGGTGCCCGTCACCTTCGTCCAGGCGGCGCTCGGCGCCACCATTCGCGTGCCCACCCTCCGCGGCGAAGCGGAGCTCAAGGTGCCCGCCGGCACCCAGTCGGGCACCAGCTTCCGGATGCGCGGCCAGGGCATGCCCGACCTGCGCGGCTATCGCCAGGGCGACCAACTGGTCCGCATCCAGGTCGAAACGCCGACGCGCCTCACCCGCGAACAGCGCGAGCTGCTTCTGCAGTTCCAGGAGCTGGCGGATAGTCACGCCTATCCGATCCGGCGGAGGTTCGAAGAGAAAGTAAAAAACTCCCGTACCAGCGGCTGACCCGGCCGCTGGTGAACGGGATACGCCGGCTGAATGGGTGGCTGGCGGAAAAACGGCGGGAGTTTCGCCACGCGGTCGCGGAATGGCTCAAACGCCAGTTCCTGCGCCTCATCGTGAAGTTGCTCGAGCCCGGGAGACGGTCTTAGCCCGTCTCTCGGGCTCTTTTCTGGATTAACACGGGATCAACGGACAGGCAAGGCGCGGTCCTGCTACTCCCAGGCCGCGGGAAACAGGGCTTCCGGGTAGGCCTGGCGGGCCAGCGCCGCCGACTCGGCAAACAGCTCCAACAGGGCGTCGTAGGCGCCCGACAAATCCGCGCAGGTCCCTCGGTGCAGAACGAGTTCCTCCACACGGGCCGCCGTGTCGCGCGGTAGGGTCGGCAACCCTTCGAACCGACCGATGAAACGCTTCCCTCCGCCCAGCCACACGCGGTTCAGCGCAAACAGGCACGTCAGCAGGGTGTCGATCAGCTCGCACCGTATCCGCTGGAAGGCCAGCGCGTCGCCCCGGAAGGCTGCCGTCTCGAGCCGGCGCAGGTCGAAAAACTCGCGCTGCGCCTCCTGAAGGGCCTGCCGCACCCGGTGGATGCCTCGCTGGACGGGATAGGCCGGG
>CAYVOE010000020.1:0-20407 GCA_964452795.1 uncultured Nitrospiraceae bacterium | reverse complement strand
GACCGCCGGAGCCGGCCGAGGGTGTCGTCGGGGTCGTAGAGGGGTTCCGCCGTTGCCAGGGCCGCGGCGAGGGCCTCGTCCCGCTCGAAATCGCGCGTCAGTTCCCCCAGTGCCAGGTCCGCCGCGGCAACCGGCGTCCAGTACAGGTCGAAGACCGCGTCGCCGCAGCGCAGCACGTCGTTGTGGGCGTCTCCGGCGCGCCGGTCGATGAGGATCGCCTCCCCCAGGCTCGCATCGCGATACTGGCGGAGCCGTTCCGACCCGTGGGGCTGGGCTTTGGCCGTGAGGATCAGCAGATCCACGTCCGACAGGGTGTCGGCAGGCCCCCGGGCGCGAGACCCGATAAGCGCCACGGCCCGCACGGGCTCCAGGGTCGAGAACAGCAGCAGTGCCTGATCGAGCAGGGGCGAAACGGGATCCCCGGGACGACTCATACGAGAACGACTCCTTTCACACGACGACCGAACCGGGCGGCGCGTCGCCCGGCCTTGCGCAACCGGTACGCATCGCCCCGATTGTCGTCCCCGCCGACCCGCGGATCAACCTACATATCCCCGTTCTCACCCGCGTCCTTTCCACGTTCCCGATCGCCTCGGTCGGCGGCGTCGCCGTGGCCCGAAACACCGCCCCCTACGGTTGCGGACGGGTGCTGAGGGCGGCCACGCGCTCCCCCGAGGCGGCGTCCCAGACGAAGATGTCGCCGGTCCATACGCCGGCCAGGACCAGGCTGTCGTCCGCCACGAGATCGACCTGATAACCCCAGTCGGGCAGGGCTTCATAGGCCTTGATCTCCTTGCCGGCGCCGTCCCAACGCTTGGCGAGGCGGTCGGCCCCCGTGGTGACCAGTTCTCCGTTGGCCGCGAAGTCCACGCTCATGACCCCGTTGGCATGAGCCCGGAACTGGCGGACGCGCTTGTACTGCCACGTATCCCAGACCTGGACGGTGCCGTCGGCGCCGGCCGACGCCAGCAGGGCCGAATCGGCGCTGTAGGCCAGGGCGTGGATGGCCCCGTCGTGGCCCCGGAGGTTCTCCACCGGACGTCCGTTGGCGGCCTGCCACAGGTAGAGCCCGCCCGCCCGGTCGGCCGTGGCCAGCAGCTCGCCGTCGGGCGAGAACCGGACCGCCAGGATCCAGTCGGTGTGGACATCCAGCTTGTACAGCTCCGTTCCGTCGGCGGAATAGACGCGGACCACCTTGTTGGGCCCGCCCACGGCGACCATGCTGTGATCGGGGCTGATGTCGGCGGCCAACACCGTGTCGTATCCGCCGTCGTAGGTCCCCGTCCGTTCGCCCGTCCGGACGTTCCACGCCGCCACCGCGCCCGACGCGCCGGGCATGCCGCCGGCCGCCAGCAGCACCTCGCCGTTGACGCTGAAGGTCAGGGTCTGAATGCTCCCCTCCGGAAAGGGCAGGGCGCCGAGGCAGGTCCAGTCGTCGGCGCGGTAGAGCAGGACCTGGTGGTACCCGCCCACCGCCACCAGCGGAGCCCGCGGGCTCGTGGCCACGGCCCGAGCCGCCACGCCCCGGTCCGTCTCCACCGCCGGCGTCGGCAGCGCCGCTTCCGGCAGGGGCGGCGTGTCCGCGAAGACGGCCGCCACGAAGACGCCTTCCTCCGTCGGCGCCTCCGCCGCCTGGCTTGCCATCTTCTTGGCGGCGGCGTCGGCCCCCGCGCCCTGGAGGATCCACTCGCGGATGGTGTTCAACTGTTCCTCGGTCAGCGGGTCGCCCGAGGGGGGCATGTTGGGTTCCTCGACCCGGCTCACCAGGCGTAGGAGCCGGCTGCCGTCGGGATCGCCGGGAACCAGGACCGCCCCGGAACTGCCCCCCGCCAGGGCCGACGCGTACGACTCGAGAGACAGGCCGCCGCGGCGCTTGTCTTCGTTGTGGCAGCTCGCGCAGCGGGACTTGAAGATGGGCAACACGTGATCGGCGAAGTTCACCGTCACCAGGCCCGCCTCCGCCGCGGCCATGGCCTCGGGCGCGGGGGCCGGTGCGGCGGCAGCCTGCATCATGGGCATTTCACCCTCGGCCGCGGGAGCCCCGAAGAGCCCCGCCAGGGCCTTGATGTGCCCCTCGATGGCCGTGAGCTTGTCGGTGAGCGCTTTCGCTTCGGCCTCGAGGGCCTCCGCCTTGGACCGCTGTTCCGCGGCCTCCGCCACGGCCTGATCCGCCCGGGCCTTCATCTCGGCCAGGCGCGCCGACAACTGTTCGGGCGTCAGTTTCAACAACTCGTCGAGGACCGCGTCCACGCTGGGCGCGGGCGCGGCCTCGGCCGGTGCCGGTTCCGCCGGAGCCGCCTCGGCGGGCGCCGCTTCTGCGGGTGCGGCTTCGGCCGGCGCGGGCGCCGGAGCCTCCTGGGCCAGGGCGGTCCCGGCCATCAACAGGGCCACGGCCCCAAAACGTACCCATCCCATCGATCGCTCTCCCTTATATCGCCGCAGATGCGGGATTCGTAGTTTCCTCACAATCGCCGCCGTCAATGGTTGAACACGAATTCCTTGGCGTTCAGCACGCTCCAGTACACGTCCTGCAGCGCCCGGCGTCGGTCGTCCGCGGCGGCCACGTACTGCTCGAGCGTGGCCGTCTCCTCTTCCGTCGGCGGACGGCTGAAGGCGGCCAGGTACAGCTCCCGAACGATCTCCGGCGCGGGCGTCTCCGCCGCCAGCCGTTTCTCGAGCCGGCCGTCGGCCGCCGTAATCGCCTGCTGGACCGTGTCGCCGTTGATGAGGTGCAGGGCCTGGGCCAGGGTCGGGTCGTTGCGGCGCTCGCAGGCGCACACCGACTCGCGCGGCGGCCGGCCGAAGAGGTCGAGGAAGTAATTGCCGCTGTTGCCCGCCGCCACCTGGACCGCCCGGGCGCCCAGCGGAAGGCTGGGGAACTTTACCTTGGTCTCCGTGACCCGCGAGATGGCGTCGAGCAGGGTCTCGGCGCCCAGCCGACGCACCAGGGCGTGGCTGAAGTTGCGGTCGTCCACCACGTTCGGGTCCCGGGGGCGGGTTGACTGCTGGTAGGTGTAGGAATTGCAGATGTCCCGCACCAGTTGGCGCAGGTCGAATTGGTACTCCACCAGCCGTGCGCCCAGCGCGTCCAGAAGCTGCGGATTGCTCGGCGGATTGCTCACCCGGAAGTCGTCAATGGGGTCCACGATGCCGATGCCGAAGAAGTGGTGCCAGACCCGGTTGGCGGCGTTCCGCGCGAACCAGGGATTGTCCGGTGCCGTCAGCCACTCGGCCAGCACCGCCCGGCGGTCCCGGCCGGCCGCATCGGGCACGTCGCCTCCCAGGAACTTGGGCGCCATGTCCCGGTTGTCGCGGAGGTTCTTCACCTCGCCCGCCCCGCGGTTGAACACCACCGTCTCCCGGGGGTCGCTCGACGCCTTCTTGCCCACCTGCGCGAAAAAGGCCGCGAAGGAGTAGTAGTCGTCCATCGTCCACCGCTCGAAGGGGTGGTTGTGGCACTGGGCGCACTTGATCTGGATGCCCAGGAAGCTCTGGGCCACGTTTTCGGCCATCACCAGCGGACTGTCTTCCAACGTATAGAAGTTGGCCGCCGGCTCGGCGAAGTTGCCCCCCTCCGCCGTGAGCAGTTCCCGGACCATCTGGTCCACGGGCTTGCCGCTCGCCACCGACTGGCGGATCCAGTCGTTGTACCGGTGCATGCCCTTCGTATCGCCCTGGGGCGTCGGCACCACCCGCAGAATTTCGGCGTATTTCATGGCCCACACGTCGGCGAATTCGGGCCGCTCCAACAGGGCGTCGACGAGGCGGGCCCGCTTGTCCTCTCCGGGGTCGTCGAGGAAGGCCTGCAATTCCTCCACCGTCGGCAACACCCCGAGGATGTCGAGGTAGACCCGCCGGGCGAACACCTCGTCCGACGCCGTCTCCGCCGGGGCCACGCGGAGCTTCTTCAGCTTCGCGAAGACCAGCTCATCGATGTAGTTCCGGGCGACGGCCTCTTCCGGCCACGCCACCTCGAGGCCCGACGGGAGCACCAGGGTCTTCGCCACCACCGCGAAGGTGCCGAACCGGGCCATGACGTACCCCTCGCCCCGGCTTCCCGAAGTCGCCTTCCCATCGTCGTCGATCGTCAGGGTCTGATCGTCGCTGCTGCTCAGGATCGCCAGGCGGGTCACGTCGCGGTCCGTGCCGTCGGAATACCTCGCCACCACCGTGAACTGCTGCGTCGCTCCCTCGCCCTCGAGCACCGCCTCCTGCGGTAGGATCTCGATCCCCGTCAGGATGGGGAGGTCGGCGGGGTCGTCGGGCGCACCCGCTTCGATCCAGCGACGAAGCATGTCGTACAACTCGCTGTCGGCCTCGAAACGGGTTCCCCCTTCGTGGTCCACCTGGCCCGTGGCCTTCATGAGCATCAGGCTCTCCTCGGGCTTGGCGGGATTGAGCCGACGACCCCGCAGCTCGCGCGTCAGGTGGATGTAGTCCGAGGGCGGGTCGAAACCGAACAGGGACAGGCGGAACCCGTTCTTGCCCTGGGCGCTCCCGTGGCAGGCCCCCGAGTTGCAGCCCGCCCGCATCAGCACCGCCTGCACGTCGTTGCGAAAGCTCATGGCGGGAACCGCTCCCACCTGCGTAACCGTAACGGGGATCTCTACGCTTTGGCCGTCGACGGTCACCGTTGCGGTGGCTGTACCGTCCGCGACCGGGCGAAACCGAAATGTTTCATCCAGTTTCACGATGCCCTCGGGCGCAAAGGTCACCGACGCCTGCTCCGTCACGTCGAGGGTGACGCCGTCGTCGCGGGTCTTCATCGCCACCAGCCGCTGGAAATCGGCGCCGTGGTCCAGCTTCACCTCCGTCGGATAGACCGACAGGGCGTCGGCGCCGGCCCCCGCCGACATGCACAGAAACAACAGAGCAACAGCCGGAACAGCGCTCATTGTGCGTCCATACGTGGTCGATTTGTTTCTGATCTGTTTCCTATGTTTCATTTCCGGGCCTTTGTGTGTCATCGTCAGTTGCTCGCAAAGCGGCTTTTCCGCTTGGTCTCCTCCGGTTGCGGCGTCTCCGCGGGCGGTTCCGCCGGCGCCTGCAGCTCCGGAGGAAGGGGTTTGAAAATGGACAGTTGCCCCCCGCCCGACTGGTGCAGCACGTCTTCGCCCTCCGCCTGGAGCACGGTGCGCACGAAGAGTCCTCCGTGTTTCCCCTCCGGTGCATCGGCGGCCACCTCGAGCGGGAAGCGCAGCTCCGTGACGCCGTGGCTGAGAGGCTGGGCCGGCGCCGTGACCCCCTTGGGCAGGCCCAGAAGCTCGGCCGAAAACTCCCCGGCGTATTCCTGGAGCGGGTTGACCTTGACCACGATCTCGACCGGCTTGCCCTGCTCGGTCTCGACGTTGGGGACTTCGAAGGTGGTCCAGGGTTCGGCCACCTCGAGGGTGAAGAACGGAGTGGCTACGGTATACCCCGCGGCGGTGCCGACCAGGGCGAGGCTGTGGACCCCGACGGGGGCGTTGGCCTGGGCGTCGACGGAGATGACGGTCTCGGTGGCCTCGGGTTCCAGCGCGGCCGTGCCGGTGCCGACGCCGTTGGGCGCCCAGGGAAACCGGAGGTCGATCTTTTCGTTGAACCCTTCCTGGCGCCGGGCGATGACCTTCAGGGCCTTGTTCCCGTTCCGGACCAGGGGCGTCTTGGGTTGCACCACCTCGAGGGAGAAGGGCGCGGGCTCCGCCACGGCCATGGCGAGCCGGTCCACGGGCCAGGAATAGAAGACCACCCGGTTGGGTCCTTCCACGAGGGTCACGTCCTGCTTCAGGCCGCCCCGAACGCCGCCTGCGTCGTCGGGCGGTTCCAGCGAGCCGATGACTTCCGCGAGGGCGCCGGTCGCGGGTGCCTCCGCCGTGGCCGACAGCACCACGGGCCAGGTGGTCTGGCCGGCGGGGACCACGGGGGCGGCGGCGGTGACGCCTTCCGGCAGACCCGCGAATTCGAGCTTGATGGGGCCATCGAAGTCCTGGCGCACGATCTGCATCAGGAGGAAGGCCTGGTTGCCCTGGTGGACGACCGCGCGGGCGGCGTCGTTCTCCAGGAGCCGCAGCTCGAGGCGGCGCTCGACGGGCGACACTTCCACCCGGTAAGCGAAGGTGGGTCCGCCCCGGCCGCGGTGATCCTGGACGTAAAACGTGTAGGTACCGTCTTCGGGCAGGGTGGCGCGGAAGCTGCTGTCGACGCCGGCCGCGTCGTCGTCGCTGGCCAGGCCGCCGCCGTCGGGCTTGTGGAGGGCCAACACGCTGTCGAGGGGAGATCCCAGGGCCCGCGCCCAGACCCGGAACTCGAAGGTCTGGTCCTTCTTTCCCTCGAACCGAAACCAGTCTCGGTCGCCCTCGGTCTCGATGACGCCGTCGAATGCGCCGGGAACCGCTCCGGGGCTGGCCTGGCCGGCATCGTTGTTCGGCTCGACCTCGCGCACCCCCGGCAGCGCCACGACCCGGAACGGCACGGGCGTGGGCGAGACGCCGGTGTCCGTGTGGGCCGCCAGACGCCAGGTGCCGACGGATTCGGCCGGGGGCTCGACGGGCTGGTTCGTGAGGCCGGGGTCGCCCAGCCAGGTGACTTCGGTGGGCGTGCCGGCCGTGGCGCCCAGGGGCGTGGCCATGAGGGGCCGCGGAAATTCCCCGATGTGGAGCCGGTAATAGAAGTTGCCCGCCCCGCCGTAGCTGGCCTCGCTCACCGCCACGAGATGGCGTCCGGCCTCTTCCGCGACGAACACGAAAGCGGCGTCCTGATGGGCCACGGGCGTGTCGTCTTCCGTAACCAGCTCATGGCCGTGGGGACCGAAAAGGCGCAGCTTGGGGTCGAACAGGGCCGTTCCCAGGCGCATGGCCTCGACCTCGACGGCCAGGCGGTCCCCCGCCGCGAGGTCCACGGCGAAGTAGTCGGCGTCTTCGCTGGCGACCACGCCGTTGACCGTGGTGCCCCGGGAGACCACCTGGGCCTGTTCCGGGTCGTTGTTCGGCTCCGTCTCGGACACTTCCGCCAGGGCGCCGACGCTGAACAACTGCATCTGGGTCAGGCCCGACCGGGTCCGCACCCGAATCGGATGGGGTCCCAGGGTGCAATCGGGCGCGATCGTCAGCTTGGCCGTCACGTTCTTGTCGTCGACGACCGTGAGCTCCGACACCGCGATGCCCGGGTCGTGAAAAACCAGGTCCACCGCGTCGGAGAGGTTGGCGCCCACGAATTTCACGTCCACCGTGGCGCCCTGGGGACCGCCGCGGGGCAGGATGACGCTCAGGCTCGGAGAAGCCGCTCCCGCCATCGAGGCCCCCGAAATCAGGGCCAGGGTAAGGCACAAGACACGGAGATTCCCGATCATGGGTCGAAATCCTCGGGTATTTGAGGTCCCGGCGCGGCCGACCGGCAGGGTACGGCGACGCCTCCGGAAGGCCGCGAGCCGCGACCGGCATAGGGCAGTCATGGGCGGCCTCGTCCTACGCCAGGATGTCCTTCACCACGGCGCCGCCCCGAACGATGTCGATGGGCCGGTCGCCGGGGCTCATGAGCTTGCGCGTCGGGTCGATGCCGAGCTGCGTATACATCGTGGCGGCCAGATCTTCCGGGGTCACGGGCGATTGGGAGGGCTCGCCGCCGAACGGATCGGTGGCGCCGTGAATCACGCCGCCGCGGACGCCGCCGCCCGCCAGGACCACGCTGAAGGCCTTGGGCCAGTGGTCCCGGCCGCCGTCCTTGTTGATCCGGACCGTCCGCCCGAACTCCGTGGCCAGCACCACCAGCGTCTTGGAGAGAAGTCCGCGCTGGTCGAGGTCGGTCAACAGGGCCGCCACGGCCTGGTCCACCTCGGGCATCTTGGCTTCCAGGCCCTTCTTGATGCCGATGTGGTGGTCCCAGCCGCCGTCGACGACCGTCACGAACCGGGCTCCCGCCTCGACGAGGCGCCGGGACAGGAGCAGACGCTGGCCGAAGGCGTGGCGGCCGTAGAGGTCCTTGGCCTCGTCGGGTTCCGCATGGATGTCGAAGGCTTCCCGCGCCTTCTGCGAACTGATGAGGGCATAGGCCCGCTGGTAATAGCTGTCCATGGCCTCGAGGGCGTCGGTCTTCTCGAGGGCGGCGAAATGGCTGTCCACGGCCGCCAGGAGCGACTTGCGCCCCTCCATGCGGGCCGGGTCGATCCCCTCGGGCAGGTTGAGGTCGCGGACCTGGAACCCTTTGTTCGCCGGCTCGCCGCCCACGCTGAAGGGCCCGTAGGCCGAGCTGAGGTAACCCGTGCCGAGGCGCGGCTCGGCCGCATTGGGCACGCAGATGTAGGCGGGGAGATCGTTGCGCGGGCCGTACTCGTGGGCCACAACGGAGCCGATGCTCGGGTAGGTGAGGGCCGGGCTGGGCCGGTACCCGGTGAGCATGTTGTGGATGCCCCGCTCGTGGGCGGCCTCGCCGTGGGTCAGGGACCGGATGACGGCGAGCTTGTCGGCCACCTGCGCCATGCGGGCGCACAGAGCTCCGAAGGCCTCGCCCGTATTGGTCTGAACCGACCCCAGCTCGCCCCGGTACTCGATGGGCGCGTAGGGTTTGGGATCGAAGGTGTCGACGTGGCTCATGCCGCCCGCCAGGAAGATGTAGATGGCCGATTCGGCCGCCGGGCCGGCGCTTGTTCCGGTTTGAGCGGCCGCCTCCTGGAGGCGGAAATAGTCGCCGAGGGTAAGTCCGAGGCCCGTCAATACGCCGACTTTCAGGAATTCGCGGCGCGAGGGGGGGCCGGAGCACAGGTGGGACCGTTCGTTGCGGCTCATGGGGTGGTGCGAGGGCATGGGGCCATCCTCCCAAATCAAGCGTCGTAGGCAAAGATCGTACAACGGGCCCGCAAAAAGGAACGCCCCCTTCCAACTCCGGATCTCCCGCGAAAAATCGCGAAATTCCCGCGAATCAGAAGTGGTGACGTATCTTATTGCCAGACCCGAACCGGACCGCAGTGCTGCAACTTCCGTATATCATACCTCTGTGGACCTCAGAGTTTCATCGGACCGATGAACCCCGGCCATGAGGCATTCTCCGGCCGCCGTGGAGAAACCGGGTCAAAGAGGCCTTCTTGAGCAATTTAGGGTACAATCGAGTCTGTTTGTATCAGATCCGGAAGTACTGGGGTGGGAGATACTTATGAGCGCGAAAACCTGGAGGCTTGTTCTGGGAATATTGTGCTTGGTAGCCGCCGGCGTCCAGGCCATCTGGTTCCTCATCATCATGGGGCTCGACCTGCAACTTCCCGGGTTCGTCATTGCCCTGCTGGTCCTGTTTCCGGGAGCGCTGGGCTGGATGTTCCCCGCGGGATTCGTCTGGCTCTGGAAAGACGAGATCAACCGGCCATGACGGCGTCTTTCGGAGAATTCGAGATTCGACGGGCCGATGTGGATGAAATACTGCCGTTGCGCGAGGCCGTGCTGATTCGAGGGACGACCCGGGTCTCGCCGGAATTCCCCGGAGATCGGGATCGGAATACCCGTCACTACGGCGTGTTCCATGGAAGCCGCGCCGTGGGCTGCGCCACCTTCCTGCCGTCGGAGTGGGAGGGAGGTCCGGCCTGGCAGCTCCGCGGCATGGCCACCGACTCGGACTACCGGGGACGGGGCGTGGGCCGGGCGCTGCTGGCCTTCGCGGAATCCGATCTGTGCGGGGCTTCGGAGGTGCGGCAACTGTGGTGCAATGCCCGCACCGGCGCCGTGGGATTCTACGAACGGCACGGGTGGCGGGCGGTGTCGGAGGAGTTCGAGATCGAGGGCGTGGGACCCCACCGCCGCATGGTGCGCCGACTGTAATGGATGGCGATTTGCAGAGTCATCATGTAGTATCATCGGATCCGGTACGTCATGCCCGCCGGCGCGGGTAACGGGTAAATGCAGATCTGCCCGCCGGTGCGGGTAAGTGGAGAATAGAATGATAACGTTGCAGCAGATCCTGACCTACGCGGTGAAGCACGGGGCTTCCGACGTCCACCTCACGGTGGGGAGCCCGCCGGGGGTCCGCATCGACGGGGCCATCCGCTTCGTGGGCGAACAGGCCATGGCGCCGGAAGACACCGAGCGCTTCGCGGCGGAGATGATGAGGCCGGACCAACTGGCGAAGTTCAACGACACGGGCGACATGGACCTGGCCCACAGCGTGGCCGGCCTGGGACGTTTCCGCGTCAACGTGATGCGCCAGCGAGGCAGCGTGGGCATCGTGATGCGCCACGTGAAGTCGAAGATCCCCAACTTCGCCGAGCTGAACCTGCCCCAGCAGAGCATGGACTACATCTGCGACATGCGCCGGGGTCTGTGCCTCATCACGGGAACCACGGGCAGCGGTAAATCCACCACCCTGGCGGCCATCATCGACCGCATCAACGCCGAGCGGCGCTGCCACATCGTGACCATCGAAGACCCCATCGAATTCCTGCACCACAACAAGCGCAGCATCGTGTCCCAGCGCGAGGTGCATCTGGATACGCGGGACTACCACACCGCCCTGCGCGCCGCCATGCGCGAGGACCCCGACGTCATTCTCATCGGCGAGATGCGCGACGCCGATACGTTCTTCGCCGCCATGGCGGCCGCGGAAACGGGCCACCTGGTGTTCAGCACCCTTCACACCACCAACTGCATGATGACCGTGGACCGTATTCTGGACATGTTCCCCTCGAACCAGCACGACCAGATCCGGTCCCAGTTGTCGCTCCAGTTGCGGGCCACGGTGGCGCAGCGGCTTCTGCCCTCGGCCGACGGCAAGGGGCGTGTGCCCGCCTGCGAGGTGATGTTCACGACCCCCGCCATCGCCGCGCTCATCAAGGAAAACAACATCAAGCAGATCCCCCTGGCCATTGCGGGCGGCCGCGAAGACGCCATGCAGACCTTCAACCAGAGCCTGGTGGATCTGGTGAAGCGCAAGCTGATCACGGAAGAAGAGGCGGCGTGGGCTTCCGACAACCCCGACGAGCTCAAGATGAACCTCCAGGGCATCTTCCTGAGCTCGGGCCGCGGCGGCATCCTGAAGCGGTAGCCGCTCCGCGCCCGGGGGCGCAGATGGCCGTCGGGTTCACAGAGGGCGGAGGAACATCTCGTACAGCGTGAGAAAGATCTCCACGACGATCAGGATCACGATGTACCATTCCACACGCAGGCTGCGGCGATGGTTCAGCAGGTCGAGCACGGTCTCCACGGTGCGCGAGATCAGCTCGACCTTGCGTTCCAGCGCCGCGCGGCGTTCCTTGAGCTCGTACTCCTGCTCGAGGCGGTGATAGAGGGGCTCGAGCTGGGGATGCTGCCACAGCAGGTCGGGGTTCTCGTGGACCTCGACCCGGCTGACCATGCGGTGTTCCGTGAGCAGCGCGTCGCCGATGTCGCGCAGGAGCGCCCGCGCCCCGCTGCGGACCTGCCCGTGCCGTTTCAGGCTATCCGCCAGCGGCTCGATCCGTTCGAAGCTGGACGTCATGGCGACCTCGTAGTACTCGAGGGCGACGCTGCGGGCCAGAACGGACGCCACCACCTGCAGGCGCTGGGCCGTCAGTTGGCTGAGGCCGATGACGTCGTCCACCACGCTGTCCGAGGGCTCCCCCGTGATGCGCAGCGTCGTCTCTTCGTGGATGGAACCGGGCTGCGGGTCCCGGACAAGGGGCGCCAGGTGCGACAGGAACGAGGCCTCTTCAATGGGATCGAGACCGAACATCACGGTGACGCCGTAGCGGAACAGGGCGGCGCAGCCCGTGCGGCCGGCGCGGATGAGCAGCGGCGTGGTCGCCAGGCGCTCGCCTGCGCTCAGGGGTCGAATGTCGATGCGCTCTCCGAGATACACGGCGTGCACGCGCACCCGGGGCATGTCGTGGAAAAGGTCGATCGCGTCCATGGTTGACCATTCTAACGGCGAGGGACCCTTCATTCCGACTTTAGCGGGGTGGGAGCGGTGAGAGGAGCCTTTCCGCCACGGTTCTTCCGCGGCCGGACCCTGGGGAAGGCCGTCGAAGATCGCGGGACGGCGGGGTTCGAGGTGTCTCCGGACGCGTTGGAAGGGCGGGCCTGTCTGGGGCTTTAGAGGGGGTTTGCCGATTGCGGAAATTCTGCTAATATCACGCAACAGCAAGCGAACGCAGCCTGCTGTCCGTACCGCGCACGGTTTCGAAGGGGAGACTTCACATGTGACTTCGGAGGCGTGCAAGCAGATCGTTCCGCAACAAGAAAGGGGAAGCTCATGAGACGTATCCTGATCGTCCCGACCACCCTGATGGCCCTGGCCGTCGCCGCAGGCGTCACGGCCCTGGCCCAAGAGCGGCAAGGCCCCGAGAACCGACGGGGCGGCGTGGGCGAATCGCCCGTCCGCACCGGAGGCGCCCAGGCCGACATCCCTCCCCAGGAGAAACGCACCACCAGTTACATGCCGGTCGTGGCCGACGATTTCGATGAGGTCCTGCAGCGCATGACCCAGGCGAAGCCGGAGGTCATGGCGAAGCAGCAGCAGCTCTTCGAGGAGCGCTACGACCTCCGCGACGACCCGGCGCCGGGCGTCACCATGTCGCGGGGCAAGCCCGTTCAACAGGGCGTGCGCGTGAAACTGCCCGAAGGGGTCACCTGGGAGCAGTTGTCCGAGATGACGCCGGAGGAAATCAAGGAGCGCGATCTCCTGCCTCGGGGCTTCCTGCCGTTGCCGCACGTGAGCCATCCGGAAGGGGGCATGGTGTTCCCCGAGAAGCACATCGAGATGGTTCTCGAGCAGTCCAAGCGGGATCTCACGCGGTTTGACCTCGATTTCGACATCCCCGAGCATTTCCTGCCCGAGTTCCCGCCGGCCATCTTCCTGACGACCCGGCCGGACCTGGGCGACGTGTCGAAGGGTCAACTGGTGACGCAGGAGAACTTCTTCGAGCTCTTCGACGGCATTTTGAACCCCAAGCAGCTCGAGGGGCTGCGTTTGCTGGTGACGCCGTTCACCCAGCAGCAGTTTAATTTGACGGACGACCGCCGCTCGGTTGAGCCCAGCATGGGCGTCACCTGCTTCGACTGTCACACCAACGGCCACACCAACGCCGCCTTCCACCTCGTGGGCGACATTCGGCCCCAGGAGTTCCGGCGGCGCATCGACACCCCGACCCTGCGGGGCGTGAATCAGCAGCGTCTCTTCGGCTCCCAGCGTGCCCTGCGCACGGTCGAGGACTTCACCGAATTCGAGCAGCGGGCCGCCTACTTCGACGGCGACATCGTCATCGCTCAGAAGAAGGGCGTGAACTTCCTCGAACGGGGCAGCGAAGTCCACGCCATGGCCGAGTTCGAGGAGATCCTCGATTTCCCGCCGGCGCCCAAGCTCGACGTCTTCGGCAAGCTCGATCCCGCCCAGGCGACGGAACAGGAGCTGCGCGGCCAGGAGCTGTTCTTCGACAAGGCCCGGTGTTTCGAGTGCCATCCCACGCCCATCTACACCGACAACTTCATGCACGACCTGCGGCTGGACCGTTTCCACAAGCCCGTGGAGATCAACGGCCGCTGGGCCGAGCGCGACGGTCCCATTAAGACCTTCCCCCTGCGCGGTATCAAGGATTCGCCGCCGTACCTGCACGACGGGCGCCTGTTGACCCTCGAAGACGCCGTGGAGTTCTTCAACCTGGTCCTCCAGGTCAAGCTTACGGCCGAGGAGAAGCAGGACCTGGTGGCCTTCCTGCGCGTGCTGTAGTTCCCAATCGAACCGGAGGAAACGGGGGCGGGACGAGCGATCGTCCCGCCCTTTCCGCATTTCGCGACGCCGCCACCGAGACAAAGGGAAACGCCCGGCCGGGGGGCCGGGCGTCGTAGGGATTGGCTGATTCGCAGGGCTATGCGGCGGGTTCCGGCTGGGGTTCCGGCTGCGGAGCGGGGGTGTTCGGCGGCTCGCCTTTGGGCTCGGGCCGCGCGATCTTCACGCCCTCCTCGTCGTAGGGGAACTCGGCCGGCAGCACGTTCATCTGGCTGCTCAGGGTGTACTCCACTCCCTTGTCGTTCTTGTAGACGAACTCGACGAAATAGGCGGCGTAGCCCAGCTCGGAGAAGCCCAGGCTGCCCAGCACTCCGCCGATGTTCTCGAGGGGGTACTTGACCCACTTTTCGTTCCGGAAGTCGCGGTCGGCGGACTGGGCCACCCAGACGTTGATCTGGGGCGAGCCTTCCGCGCGGATCTGCATGTTGCCGTCGGGCCCGTACTCGACCTGATAGTCGGGCAGGAGCTCGTCGGCGAGCACGGCCTGGTAGAAGGCGAGAAGGGCCGGGTAGGCGCCGGGTCCGAGGCCGTGTCCGGCGTTCGGCTCATAGTGCACGTAGGTGGGCCCCTTGAGGTCCTTGAGGTAGACGTTGGCGGCGTCGACGGTCCAATAGGGGTCGTTGGTGCCCAGGAGAAGGAGCTTGGGCATGGTCAGGCCTTCCCGGTACGAATAGGGATCGACCAGGGCGTTCAGGCGCCGTCCTTCCGGGGTGGACTGGCGCTTCTGGATGCCCAGCTCGCTGTAGTCGTGGATCTGTTCGCTGTATTCCCCATAGGACATCAGCTGCCGTTCCATCTGCTCGGGCATGTTGAGCACGTCGATGACCATGGGGGCGATGGCCTTGACCCGGGGATCGGACGCGGCCGTGAGCCAGGTGGTCCAGCCGCGTTTCGACGCGCCGGTGACCACGAAGCCCTCGATCTCCTGCTGCCACTGGGCTTTGGCGAACTGCTGGACGGCGTCCATGGCCCGGACCGCGCTCTTCACCATGGGCAGGAGGAGGGGCCAGTCCTCGCCCTCGCCCTTGAGGTACTTGTCGAAGGTGTAGGCGATGATCTCGTCTTCGTTGCGGCCGTCGAAGAGGGGCTGGTTCGGCACTTGCCGCAGCACCGCCGCCACGGACTGGGACCGGGTCGCCAGTTCGAGGACCATGCGGTCCCGATCGCCTTCGAAGGTGGGTTCCTCGTTCCGATTGCTGCCGCCCGTGATGAACAGCAGGGCCGTGTCGCGGTGGACCACTTCCCGCGGGCGGATCACGGTCAGCCAGTGCTCCCAGGGGATCCCCTGCCACGTCTGGGACCGCAGCTTGAGGTTGTAGAGGGTGACGGGGCCCGCTTCCCGAGTCGACACCAGATCGAATCCGTACGTGTCGTCGGGCCGCTGGACGTATTCCCGCAATTCCGCCGCCGCGCTGCCGGCGAACAACGCCGTCAGAGCCGTGGCTGCGGCCATGACCCATCCCGTTGCAGCCGCGCGTATTCCTCCGCTCATATGATGTCCTCCGTCGGGTTGGAAAAAAGGGCCGGATCGCTCCGAAAACCGGACCGGCCGCCCTTCATGCATATCTATACTCCCTTACGGCACGCCGGGTTTCAAGAATCGCGCGGGAACCGCTTCCGAAGCCGCTTTCCCACCGTCTTCGCCGGGCCCGATCCGGCATACTTCGGGCTCGGGGATTGTTTACTTAAGTGCAGGGTTTGTAACAATTTATGCCGGCTTCGGGAACTGCGGGACGCGCGTGCGAAGCCGGATCTCGTTTGCGTGTTCGATGCACGCGCAACCGGCGAAGCGCTCGCAGGACCTTCGCCGTTTCGGAGCCGGTTCTCGCCATAATGCGACGGCATCGGCCCGACACGGAGACATTATGCCACATATCTCTTTGACCGATTTCGTTGATTTCGTCACCCGCACCGGGAATCCGCGCCTCACCAAGGTGCGGCAGGTGCGCGGGCGCGGGGCCTATCACCCCGCCTTCGACTTCTGGCGCGGTGTGCGACAAGCCATTGTCTCCTTCCACAAGAAGGGGAGCAAGGACTATTCCATACTCGAACGGCCCGTCAAGACCGCCACGGACCCCCGCAAGAAGGCGCTCTACCCGCTGGCCGTGGGCAACTACCGCAAGTTTATCGAGAAAAAGCGGATTACGTGGTTCGATCCGCCCAAGTCGGACTGGCAGGTCGGCGACCTGTCGGTGCGGGTCAACCCCGAGCTGGGGCTGCGGTTCGACGGCACCTCGTACATCATCAAGCTCAATTTCCGCGAGGAGGAGCTGACGCGGCAGAAGATCGAGATGATCCTGCTGCTGATGGAAGAGGCGCTGCGGCCCCTGTGCGATCCGGAGGACCGATTCGCCATTCTCGACGTGCGCAACGGGAACTTCATCACGGCGAGCGAGCCCAACGCTCAGCTCGTGCCGCTGCTCGACAGCGAGGCCCTCGCCTTTGTGAGCATGTGGGAGAGCCTGGACGCCCCGCCCGAAGCGTCTGAAGAAGAAGCGGAGGCGGAGGCGGAGGCGGAACCGGCGGCCTGAAGCAGGCGTGGCCTGGGGGTCCCGCCCAAGGCATAAGCCACCAGCCAAAATCTGCCTTCCGCGTTTCGGACTTGCTATAATCCACGGTTCCTTGGGCGGGGCGGCTGGCCGGATTCGGGAGGAGTACGCGCGTGTTGGAAGGCTTTATGCTGCCGGGGATCCCTCCGGCGGTGTTTTGGGTGTTTGTCGGGGCGGCGATCATCATCCAGGGGATCAGCAAGTCGGGCTTCGCGGGGGGCGCGGGCATCCTGTCGCTCCCGCTGATGATGCTGGTGATGCCCGTGGACCGGGTGGCGGCGACCCTGCTGCCCCTGCTCATCCTGCTCGACATGAACGCCATCTACCACCATCGGCACAACAAGAACTGGGCGAAGATCCGGGCGATCTACATCCCCGCCGTGGTGGGGATCGTCCTCGGCGCGGCGGTCTGGTGGGTGGTGGGCAAGGACGCCACGGGCCCCTACGAAGGCTACATCAAGCAGTTCGTCGGGGTCATCGCGATCCTGTTTTCCATCTACATCGTGGCGAAGGAGGCGGCGCTTCACTGGGTGGAACAGTACACCCCGGGACCGAAGGTGACGTGGCTGACGGGGATCAGTGCGGGGTTCTGCTCGACCATCGCCCACGCGGCCGGGCCCATCGTGGGGCTCTACATGTTCGCCCAGAACATGGGCAAGACCCTGTTCGTCGGTACCGTGGCCTGGACCTTCACCCTCATCAACCTCACCAAGCTGCCCTTCTACTTTGCGGTGGACCTCATCGACACCCGCGTGCTGGCCTTCGATCTGTTTCTCATCCCCCTCATACCCCTGGGGTCGTGGCTGGGGAAGTGGATGCACCACCGCGTTCCGGAACGGCCTTTCAACTGGACCATCATGATCCTGACCTTTATCGCGGGCGTCCAGTTGCTGTTCAAGATTGATGTGGTGCGCCTGGCGCTCGAGGCCCTGTTCCGGTAGGGGGGCTTCCATACCGGACGGCGCGCGGCAAGCGAGAAAGGAACGAGAATGCTGCTGAAAGACAAAATTGTGGTGATAACGGGGGCGGGACGCGGCATCGGGCGGGGCCTGGCCCTGGCCTTTGCAGACGCGGGGTGCCACGTGGCGGCGCTGGCGCGCTCGGCCGAAGAGATCGAGGAGACGGCCGAGGCGGTACGCGAGCGGGGGCGCGACGCCGTGACCCTTCCCTGCGACGTGACGAACCGGGACGACGTTCAGGGAGCCATGGACGCCGTGCTTGAACGATTCGGGTGCATCGATATTCTGGTGAACAACGCGGGCTACGCCCGGTTCCAGAAGATCGAGGACCTGCCTGTCGACGAGTGGCTGCGCACCATCGACGTCAACCTTCACGGGCCGTTCTACTGCATCAAGGCCGTCCTTCCGCACATGATCGCGCGCCGGGCGGGGCGGATCATCAACATCTCGAGCCTTGCCGGATTGAAGCCCTACGCCGAGCAGGGGGCCTATTGCGCTTCGAAGCACGGGCTCAACGGCCTGAGCAAGGTCCTGGCCATGGAGCTCCGACCCTACGGCATCGGGGTCCACTGCATCTGTCCCGGGGGTATCGACACGCAACTGACCCGTGAGGCCATGCCGCACCGGGAGAAGTCGGACTGGATGACGCCCGACGACGTGGCCCACGCCGCCCTCTACCTCGCCACCTTGAGCCCCCGGGCGTCCACCGACGAGCTGATCGTGCGCCGCTTCGACAGCGTACCCCTCGGCGGGTAGCAGGGGAGGGGCGGTGCGCAGATCTTGCGCGGCCGCCCGCGGGGAAGGGGGCCGAATTCTGCGCAGCGGCGGCGGTTCTCTTCGCGCGCGGAAGGAGTTACATCCGGCACCGATCTTGCACCTCTAAGGTGTCCGCCAACGGATTCCTTCCCCGGGGAACCGTTCCCTCCCGCTCCGGAACCCCGGGGAAGGGCATTTTTCGGCGGTCCTTGCGTGTTACTTTTCTGCAAGGCAACACCGTAATGTCTATTTATTCAGTATTAAAGGATAGCGCGCTCTCCGCTGTGCTCGCCCTATTCGTGGTTTGCGCAGCCGCCGCCCTCCTCGCCTACGGGGTGTTCCGGGGGAAGAAGGAGTTCGGTCCCGCCGAAGTGCTGGTCTGGGAGACCCATCCCATCTCGGACGTGCAGCGGGAAAACGAATGGCGCAAAGGCCGCGCCGTTCCTCCCGGCACCTACCGGATCCTCGAGGAACGGGTGCCGGAGGCGGGGGTGCTTCGGCTGTCGCTGGCGCCGCGGGGCCTGTCGACGGAGCCCATCGTGGTGCGCATCGGCGGAGACGGCCGCGTCGACGAGCGCTTCGAGGTGACCCGTCACGACGGCTGGACGGATCGACGCATCGACGTGTCCCGCCACGCCGGGGAGATCCTGCGGGTCGAGGTGGCGAGCCCCGTGTACTGGCTGGTGGAGACCTGCGAGCTCCTTCCCCGCGAGGCGGACCGGCCCAACGTGCTGGTGTTCCTCGTGGACACCCTCCGCGCCGATCACCTGGGCGCGTTCGGATACGAACGCGACACGTCGCCCCG
Organism: uncultured Nitrospiraceae bacterium; assembly: GCA_964452795.1. GTDB lineage: Bacteria > Hydrogenedentota > Hydrogenedentia > Hydrogenedentales > SLHB01 > CAYVOE01. The sequence continues at coordinate 1,622 of CAYVOE010000020.1, read as the reverse complement.
ATTCGACGCCCTGGCCGCCGAGGGCCTGCGGTTCACCCAGGCCATCTCGCAATCGTCGTGGACCCGTCCCGCCGTGGCCTCCTTGCTGACGGGGGTGTACCCGCCCGTCCACCAGGCCCGCGACCGCGGCGACAAGGTCCGGTCCGACCTCCCTACGCTGGCGGGCGCCCTTCGCGACGCGGGCTACGAGACCCAGGCCATCATGAGCAATCCCACCTGCCTCCCCACGTGGGGGTTCGGGAAGGGGTTCTCGCGCTTCGTCGACGTCGATTCCTATGAAGTGGAAAGCGACAAGGACGCGCGGGTGGTCGACGCCGCGCTCGAGGCCCTCGACGACCTGGCGGGACGGCCCTGGTTCCTCTACGTTCACGCCATGGGGCCCCACAACCCCTATGAACCGCCCGCACCCTACGACCGGCGGTTTCGGTCGGCGGTGCGCGACGCCGGCGGCGAAGCGGCGGAGCGGGCCCGGCTGATGGATCTGTACGACGGCGAGATCGCCTATACCGACGCCCAGTTCGGCCGCCTCGTCGACGCCCTCAAGGATCAGGGCCTGTACGACAACACGCTCATCGTGATGCTGTCGGATCACGGCGAGGCCTTCTGGGAGCACGGGGTGAACGGCCACGGACTTGACCTCCACGACGAGCAGATCCGGATCCCGCTGGTGGTGAAGCTGCCGGGCGGGGGCAAGGCGGGCGAAGTCCGTTCCGACCTCGCCGAGATCGTCGACGTGGCCCCCACGGTCCTCGAAGTGCTCGATGTCCCGGCGCCTCCGTCGTTCCAGGGCCGTTCGCTCCTGCGCGCGGCCGATGGGCCGAACCGGGCCGCCTACTCGTCGCTCTTTCTCGAAATGAGCAGCGCCGTCGCCGCGCGGACCGCCACTGCCAAGTTTATCGAGGACGCCACCGGCGGCGGCCGCCAGTGGTTCGACCTGGCGTCGGACCCGGGCGAGACCCGGCCCCTGCTCGAGCCGCCCGCCGGCTCCGACTTCCTCGAGCGTCACGCCGAGGCCATTTTGTCGACCGCCGGCCACGGCCTGCACCTGCTTTTCACGGGGAGCCTCCTGGAAGACCACACCTTCACCGGAACCGTCGAGGGAGCCATCGTGGGCGACGTTCGCCTGCGCTATCTCGCCCGAAACGGGGAGGTTCAGCGCACGCCCGAGGGCGTGACGTTCCGGATCCGGACGCAGCTCGGTTCGGATGTCCCGGGCGGTCTCGTCGAATGGCACGAAGAGGGCGCGGAACAGAACAACGCCCGGCTGAGCCTCGACGTGGACCCGGACCGGCCCGTGCGGATATCGGTGCAGCTCGACGGCGAGCCCGTTCCCGTATCGTCTGCCTACGTCGGCGCCGACATGACGAACCGCCCCCTCGACGGCGCCGAGTTCATGCCCCGCGACCTGCGGGCCCCGCCTCAGGCCTTCTTCGTGAGCGCTCTGCCCCGGCGACTCGCCGTATACGTCTGGTACGTCGAGAAGCCTTCCGTGGTGGCCGACGAGGACCTGGACCCCGGCATGGCCGAGGCCCTGGAAGCCCTCGGATACCTGTAGGCCGGTCCGCCGTCGTGGCCCGGCGCGCGCCGGAGGGAATGGATCGCGGCGGATTTGGTATCATCCC
>CAYVOE010000019.1:0-23152 GCA_964452795.1 uncultured Nitrospiraceae bacterium | reverse complement strand
GTTTGCCGAGCAGTGGATCTCGATCCTCGGATCGCGGATCCGCGAGATCCACCTCAAGGACTACCGACGCGCCGTCGGTACTGTCGAGGGGTTCGTCCCGCTCCTGGCGGGCGACGTCAACTGGCCCGCCGTCATGTCCGCCCTGCGCGGCATCGGCTACGACGGCTACCTCATCGCCGAAGTCTTTCCCTACGACACCTACGGCGATACGATGCTGACCCATCTCTCCGCCACGCTGGACCGCCTTCTGGAGGATGCCTGACATGGCCGTTACGCGCATCGGCGTCGTCGGAGCCGGCGACATCGGCCGCATCCACGCCCGCTCGCTGGCGAAGATCCCCGACGTCCGGGTGGTGGTGGCCCAGGGACGAGACCCGGCCCGGGCGGCGGAGCTCGCCCTCGAGTCGGGCAAGGCGGTCCTCTGCGAGAAACCTCTCGCCCTTACCCTTGAAGACGCCCTGGAAATGGAACGGGTCGCCGAGCGCACCGGCCGACTCCTCGTGGCGGGGCACGTGGTGCGGTTCTGGCCCGAGTACGCCGAGGCGCGGCGGCTCATGCAATCCGGTGCGCTGGGCCCGGTCCAGTCCTACTCCGCCCGTCGCCTGGTGCCGCTTCTGCGCGCTGTCACGGGGGCAGAGGGATGGCGCCACTCCGCCGAACGCAGCGGCGGCGCCGTGATCGATCTGCAGATCCACGACGTGGACTTCGTGTTGTGGGCCTTCGGCCGGCCGGCGGCGGTGACGAGCCGCGGCGTGCGGTCCCACACCGGGGCCTTCGACCACGTATTCACGCTGCTCGAGTACGAGGACGGGCCCGTGGTCGAGCTCGAGGCGAGCTTCATGCTGCAAGGCAATCCTGTGACCATGGACTTCCGCGCCCTCGGTCCGGAAGGCTCCGTGGAATTCGCCTTTGTCGAGTCCGACTTCGCCATGCACGACATCCATACCGACGGCGGCGAAGTGCGGGAGGCTCCGGCCTCGCTGGTCCTGTACCGATGGGGACAGCCCCGCGACGTGCGGGCCGTTCAAGAAGAAGACCCCGTGGGCGCCATTTTCGACGCCGAGCTGCGGGCCTTCGTCGATGCCGTGCGCGGCGAGGCGCAGCCCGAGCTTCCGTCGACCCGGGAAGCCATCGATGCCCTGCGCGTGGTGCTGGCGTCGCGCCGATCCTGCGAGACCGGCGAAACCGTGCGCCTCGAATACGACCACGGTTCTTGAGCCCGGAATCTACTTATCCGAACCCTTGACAGGAGGCTCGAACGAATGGGCAACGGCACTCGTCCGCTGCGGCTCGGCATCTTCGGCGTCGGCGCCACGACCCGCTACTCCGCCCGGGGCTACATGCTTGCCCGCAACGCCGGGACGTCGTCGGGTCTCGAGGTGGCGGCGGTCTGCGACGTCCACGAGGAAAAGGTGAGGCGGGCCGCGGCGGAGCTGGGCGCCGTGGCTTACACGGATTTCGATCGATTTCTCGAGCACGATACGGACGCCGTGCTCCTGGCCAACTACTTCCACCAACACGCGCCCTTCGCGGTCCGGGCCCTGCGCGCCGGCAAACACGTGTTGTCGGAGACCACCGCGTGCTTCACCCTGGCCGAGGGGGTACAACTGGTCGAAGCGGCGGAGGCGAGCGGCAAGGTCTACATGCTCGTCGAGAACTACGCCTACTTCGCCTACAACATGGAGCTGCGGCGGCTCTATCGAACCGGAAGCCTTGGAGAGATGCGGTACGGCGAAGGCGAGTACGTTCACCCCATGCCCAGCGGGTTCTGGAACGCCATATCCCCCGGCCGCAACCACTGGCGCAACTGGATGCCCATGACCTATTACCTGACCCACTCGCTGGCGCCCTTGCTGTACATCACCGACACGCGGCCCGTACGTGTGAACGCCCTGGTGCTGCCCCGCGACGAAGCCGACGAAGAGCATTTCGGCAAGACGGCGCGCGTCAACGACCTGGGCTCGGTGATCCTGTGCACCATGGACAACGACGCGGTGGTGAAACTGCTCTGGGGCCAGTTGCGCACGCAGGGCGCCTGGACCAGCATCCGGTGCCGGCGCGGCATGATGGAGAACCTGCGCTTCGGCGATCCGCGCATGGTCCGCGTGCGCCGCGAGGCCTTCGAGCGGACGGCCGACGAACCCATCGAGCAGGCCTACCTGCCGGACTTCCCCGAGCCCTACGGCGGCCTCGGCCTCGACGGCCACGGCGGCGCGGACTACGTGGTGCTCCAGGAGTTCATCCGGGCCGTTCGGGGAGACGAGCCGGCCTTCTTCGACGTCTATCGCGCCGTGGACATGGCGGCGGTGGGAATCCAGGCCTACCGGTCGGCCTTGGCGGGAGGCGCGCCCTTCGAGGTCCCCGACTTCCGCAAGCCCGCGGTCCGCAGGAAGTACGCGAAAGACGACTGGTCTCCGGCGCCCGAACATCGGAAGCCAGGTCAGCCCTGGCCGAGCGTCCGGGGCCGGGTGCGCCTCAGCGAAGAAGCGTTGCGCCACGCCCGGGCCGACTGGGAGGAGAGCGGCGCCGACGGCGGCTGAGCGAGAATCGGTTGCAGTAACGACAAGACGGAAAGGAGAAACCTTTGAGTCTCAAGATCGCCTATATTGGCGCCGGCGGGTTCACGAATCACTTCATATTTCCCCAGCTTCGCCGGCACGACGTTGAACTCGCGGCGGTGTGCGACCTCGACGAAGAAAAGGCGGCGACGGCGCAGCGCCAGTACGGATTCGGCAAGGTCTACACCGATTTCCGGCAGATGCTCGAGACGGAGAAGCCCGACGCCGTGTTTTGCGTGGGCGGACCCAAGGTGCACTATCCCGTGGGCATGGAAGTCCTCGACCGGGGCTTCCCGCTTTACGTCCAGAAGCCGCCCGCGCCTTCGAGCGAGGCCACCCGCGAGATGGCCGACGTCGCCGCCCGCCGCGGCGTGGTGTGCCACGTGGGGTTCAACCTGCGCACCGCCCCCGCGTTCCTCCAGGCCCGGCGCATCATGAACGAGGAGCCCTTCGGCGCGCCCCTCCTGGGCATCTTCCGCTACGGGCTTTGCTCGGACCCGACGATGGAAGGCTACGTCATGGACCAGCACGTCCACCTCACCGACCTGGCCCGATACATGCTCGGCGAGGTCGAGGAAGCGACGGCACTGAAGACGGGCCGGGCCGAGGGCAAGGACTACGTGGTGGCGGTGCGGTTCGCCTCGGGCGCCGTGGGCACGCTCAACTTCGCTTCGGGCCAGCCCATCGAAAAGGAGTTCATCTACCTCGAGATCACCGGCGAAGACAGCGTGCTCATCAGCCACGGCGTCGACGAGCTCCTGTGGAAGCGTTCCTACGACGTCCAGCCGTGGTGGAAGTCGGCCCAGCCGGACTGGCATTTCCGTCACGGGGGATTCGGGTTCAACGTCACCCTGGAATCCTTCGGCTATCTCGGAGACGTGGACAATTTCCTGGGCGCCGTCCGGGGCGAGCAGAAAGACCTCAGCCCCATCGCGGACACCGTCGGCAGCGTGGCGCTGTGCGAAGAGATCCTGCGCCAGATCGGACCTCAACCGGAAGGAGGGAAGTCGTGAAGATCGAGTTTGGAACGTCCATGCACGCCGTGGCGGGCTTCGGCCCTCCGGGCAAACCCTTTCGCCAGGTCGTGGCCGAGACCGCCGAGACCGGGTTCAAACATCTCATGCTCTTGACCTCCGAAGCGGGGCCGAAGGTCGACGCCAACGGCGACGCCCCCGATTCCTTCGTCAACATCCTCGAGAGCAATCACGACGGGCTGATGCGGGCCGTCTCGTCCCACGGCCTTCGGGTGAGCAGCGTCTATCCCGGCTTCGGGCTCTTCGATCTCACGTCCGACGGCATTCCCCGGACCATCGACCGCCTGCGCGCCTACCGCGACGTCGCCTGGCGCCTCGGCAGCCACCTGATGATTCACCCTGCGGGCACGTCGGAACCGGCCACGGCCACGCTCGACGAGAAAAAGGTCCACATCGACGCCTTGGCCGAAATCATGGACGGCGTGGCCTCCGACACACCCGGCGAAATCTTCAAGATGGCCGCCGACGTCCACTACGGCTCTTCTCTGATGACCGTGGCCGATTGCGAGTACTTCCTCAGCGTCGCGCGCAAGCGGAACACCGGCCTCTGCCTCAACATGGGGCACATGACCACGTCGGGCGAGAAGGGATGGGAGCTGCTGGAACGGCACCCCGACCGGATCCACGTGCTGGCCTGGAAGGACCACGAGCTCGGCCACAAGGGCGAGCATCCGGTGGTCAGCGTCGAGCTGGGCAAGGGCAAGACCCCCTTCGAGAAGTACGTGGAGGTCTATCGAAAGGTGGACTGCGACGCCATCCATCTCATCACCTTTGAAGACGTGCCCTTCGACGAAAAGAAGGAGGCCCTTCGCCGCAGCCGGGAGCACTTGGACCGGTTGTTCGAGCGTGGCGGATAGACGCGACACTGAATTCGAGCGCCCGCCTCCGGTTTGTCGGCCCAAGGCGGGCGCTTCGTTCTCCATCCTTCTCCTTACCCGTCCGCCCGATCTACAATGAGCCCATGGAAGATGCCGCCAAGACGTTTCTGCCTCTGTTTCCGCTGGAGTTGGTCGTCTTTCCCGAGCAGGACCTGAAGCTGCACATCTTCGAGCCCCGGTACCGGGAGCTGCTCGGCGAATGCCGGACCCAGGGCATCACCTTCGGCATTCCGCCCTACGCCGAGCAGCGTCTGGCGGAGTTCGGCACCGAAGTGGTCCTGGTGAAAGTGCTGCGGGACTATCCCGACGGACGCATGGACGTGCTGACCCGTGGGCGGCGCGTCTTTCGGCTCCATCGATACATCCCCGAGGTGGCCGAGCGGCTCTATTCGGGCGGAGAAGTGTCCTTTCTCGAGAACCGGGAAGACCCCGCGCCCGAGACGCAGGCGGAACTCGGTCGGCTCTATCGGCGTCTGCACGAGCTGGCCGGAGCGAAGCTCTCGGAGGATCTTGCGGGGCCGGGACTGTCGTTTCGCCTGGGTCAGGACATCGGCCTGTCTCTGGCGGACAAGGTGCGCCTCCTCGCCATGGAGCGGGAGTCGGAGCGCCAGGCCGTGTTGGTGGATTACCTGAGCCGGGTTGTGTCGGAGCTCGAGTCGGCGTCGGAAGTCCTGCGCAAGGGCCGGCGAAACGGGCCGCTGCCGCGCCCGGAATCCTGACGCGGCGGCGACAGTCGGCGTCGTCCGGTGTGTTGCGGCAGCATGGCAGGGATTTCGACGGGTCTGCGGAATCTCCATTGGCGTTCCCACGCCTTTTCCCGATTGCCACGGTTACTCCCGGGCATTCTCGCCGGCAGCCCTTCAAATTGCTTCTTTGAGCGGTTAGAATGGCGACTCGCGGACTTTTCTTTGGGTCTTTACCGTAGGATGGCGATCAATTGATGCGAGCACTCGGCATAGTCCTTCTCGTCGCGGCCGTGATACCCGGGTCGGTCCAGGCGGAGCACCGCATATACCTGGGCGAAGGGGCGACCGCCCTGGAACGGCGCGCCGCCGAAGAGCTTCAACGCTATACATATGCGGCGACGGGCGTGGTGTGGGAGATCCGCTCGGTTTCCCAGACGCCCTCGGACGCCACGGGCTTCGTCCTGGGGACGCCGGAGTCCCTGCCCGCGTCGCCCGCGGGGACATGGCCCTTCGGCCTCGAGCCGCCTCGCCACGACGGTTATCTCCTCCATACCTCCGACGGCGGCGCGCTCCTGGCCATCGCCGGAGCCACCGCCGAGGCGGTTCAGAACGGCGTGTACGGGTTCCTCTACGACCAGGGGGTCTCGTTCTACCTTTCCGGCGACACGTTCCCCCTCGAAGTGCCCGACCTTACGGGGCGCCGGATGCCCAACGTGCACGCGTCGCACTCTCCGGTGGTGGCGGTCCGCGGCACCGTGGTGCGCGACGACTATCGGGTGGGGCCCGGCGCGTGGTCCTTCGCCGATTGGCGTCACTACATCGACCAGTTGGTGAAGCTCCGGCTCAACACCCTCGTGGTCCACGCCCGGGAAGGCAGCCCCTTCCTGGGCGGGTCCGAATCGGAGCCGGCGCCCGGATTCGGCTCCGACCTTTCTCCGGACCATTTCCTGGCGGGGACGGGCCTGTACTTCGCCGAGGAGCCCGAGTCCGATGCTCCCGCGCGGTTGCGGCGGGTCTTTGAGTACGCCGCCGCTCGGGGATTGCAGGTCGGTCTCGGCTTCGAGGTCCGCGGAGACGCTACCGATCCCCAGGTGCAGGCGGATCTCGGCGTTCGCCTGCGCCGCATCCTTCAAGAGTATCCGACGCTTGATCACGTCTGGCTCTGGGCGCCGGAGCTGTCGGCGTTGCGCCTTCCGGGCGAGCCGCCGTACCACAGCCCCTGGGGCAGCCTCACCCGCCGCGAAGCCGACGACTTCGCTTACCTGGACGACGTGGGACGACGGGCCGAGGCGGTCCGGATGGCACTTCATGTGTTGCAGGCGCGCCAGACCGTGCAGGCGCTGCGCCCCGGCGTGAAGGTCTCTGCCGCGGGATGGGGCGGAGAGGCCTCGCTGCGGTTCACCGAGTTCCTTCCCGGCCTGGACCGGATGCTTCCGGCCGACGTCGTCCTGAGTCCGGTTCAGGATCTGCCGCTCCGCGCGGAACCCGTGGACACGCTCGGGGCGCTCTCTCCGGAACGGCAGGCCTGGCCCGTGTTCGCCCTCGAGTACGACGGCGACTTGTGGATGCCCCAGCCCAACCTGACCACGCTGTCGGCCGCCCTCGACGGGACGCTGCGACAAGGCTGCGAGGGAATTCTGGGCATGCATTGGCGCACCCGAGCTGCCGACGACGCCGCGGCCTTTCTGGCCCTCCGGGCCTGGATTCCCGACCTGTCGGTCGAGGCCTATCACGCGCGGCGCGCCCGCGACCTCTACGGTCCGACGCTGGGCGACGATCTCGCGCCGTTTCACGCGCGGATGGACGAGTTGGGATACCGCTGGGTAGGCGGACTCGGCCAGCACGAACCGGCCCCGTTCGTCTGGAGCCGCGGCAGCGAGGCCTCGCGGACCCGGCTGATCCGGGCCGCCTCGGAGTTGCGCGAACGGTTGAGCCGTGAAGGGGTCGAGCCCCGCCTGATCCCGGACGTCACCGAGCCCCTCGAGTTCGGCATCGGCATCCTGACCGTGCCCTTCGAAATGGGCAGGGGGCTGGTGGAACGCCCCCTGCGCACCGGCCGACGAATCCTGACGGCGCCCGTGGGCGTCGGACGCGACCTGGCCGAGGCGGTGCTGCCCATCGAGCTGAGCCTGCCCACGTGGAAGCCCTCCCTCGACGACCTCTATACCCACATTCGGTTCGTGCTGACCTATGACGCGGCGGCGGCGGCCCTCGAGCCGGGCGGCGCCTTCGACGTCGCCGTCGAACGCGGGGACGCGGACGCGGCGCTTCGGGCGGTCAAGGCCGTGCGCCTTGCCGAACTGTTCGACCTCTATGCGCAGCGGGTACAGAACGAGGGCGAACGGGGCGTGCTCGAAGAGATGAACCGGAAGGCCTGGGCCGACGTGCGGGCACGCCTGGTCTCCGTCGGCGCCGACCCCTCGGAACTCGAGGCCCTGCCCGCGACCTATCGCGACACGCCCCTGCTCCGGGTGCTGCCCGACCGAGTCATCGTGGTATCGCCCGACGTCGACGAGGCCCGGGTACGGGTTCGGGCCCGTCGCCTGGGCGGCCGCGGGTTCAACGATCGGCCGCTGACGCGCGTGGGGAACGGCGTGTACCGGCTCGAGTTTCCCGAAGAGGTCGAGGAGTGGGGGAATTTCGAATACGGCGTCGAGGCGCGCCTGCCCGGGGGCAAGACCCTTGTCTGGCCCGTGGGTTTTCCCGACAGGCTGCGCCGGGCCCACGCCGGGGGAGAGGCAGATCGACCGCCCGTGCGGCTCCCGGGCGCGGCGTCCGCGACCTCCCCGGACCTCAAGTACGAGATTGGACCCGATTCCCGATCCCTTCGTCTGACCTGGACCCTTCGTGCGGGCGAGGCCTACACGGTGTTCCGCGACGGCGAAGCCGTGGCCACCGTCTTCGCCGGAGAGTTTCGGGACGCGGCGCCCGCCGCGGCCGAGCGGGAGTACCGGGTCGAGGCCCGCCACCTCGCCACCGACGACCGCGCCGTCGCGACCGTGCGCGTGCCTCCCCAGGCCCTGCCGCTGCCCGCGGCCCCCAGGCGCGTGACCGTCCGTTCTCGAGGCGGCTGGAACGTTCTGCAATGGGATTCCGACGATCCCCTCGCCGCGGAGTACGTCGTGACGGTTTACGGTCGGGGCCAGGAAAAGCTGGCGGACTACCGCGTTCCGGCCGACCACGGCCACAACCTCTCCTTCGCCCATCCCGTGGCGAGCGGCGAGGCCCGAGCCTACGCCGTGGCCGCCGTCGACACCGAAGGCCGAATCGGATCCGCCGGTGCGCCCGTGGGGATCATCGCCCGGCCCGGCTCCCTCGAGCCCGTCGTCCATCTTCGGACCGAAAACGAAGCGGAGCTGCTCGGCAACCTCGCCCCGGTCGGCGCCGCCGCGCTGGCCCTCGGCGGTCCGGGCGGAAGCGATCTGCCTCGCCAGCGCGACTGGGACCCCGCGCGACCGCTGACGCTGGCCCTCTGGGTCAAGTTCGACAACCTCTTCGGCATGCCGGTCCTCATGGAGAAAGGGCCCTGGATCGATCCCGCCTTTTACCTGCAGGTCTTCGACGGCGGACTCCGGTTCCACCTGGCCGGAGTCGGCACGCTCGACGCCGGACGCCTGGAAACGGGGGTCTGGACCCATGTGGCCGCCACCTACGCGGACGGCGATTTGCGCCTGTACATCGACGGGCGCGAAGTCGGCCGCAAACGGGCCGACGGCCAGCAACCCGCTCCGCTGGAGCCACTCCTCGCGGCCCGTTACGGCGTGCGCGGCGAGCCGGGGTTTGTGGAAGGCGTCATGGACGACATCCGCATCTACGATGTCGCCCTCGCGCCTCAGGAGATGACCGCGCTCCTCGAAAGCGCCCGACCCCGCTGAAAAGGTCTTTGAGGGTCGCGATATTTACCCGGCCTCGGCCACGGCCTCGACCATGAGAACGGGGGCGGCGCCGGGCACATCCTTGTTGTGTTCCCAGAGCTGCCAGACCGTGTCGCCCCAGGCCCGTAGCTGAGCGAAGAAGGGGTCGTTCTGGATGATGTAGGCCTCGGACGGCAGCGTATCCGCCACGCCGTTGATCTGGTCCCGCAGGAACTCGATGTACTCGCGGCTGGTGGTCTGGTAGTACAGGCGAATTTCCACCCGCTCCGCGCCCGCCGGCACCGTCAATTCCACGTCGTCGTAGCCGCCGGCGTATTCTTCCGCGGTGAAGTAATCCAGGGCGGATTGGCCTTCCCAGGCGGGCTCGGAGAGGCGCTCGGGGGCTTCGTCGATGCGGAATCCCTTCGGCGGGATGCGGTTGTCCTTGTACCGGTGCGTGGCGAGGGCCATGTGGAAGGTATGGTCCTCGTTGGTCAGCGAGCTGGCCTGCTTCACTTCATAAACCAGGGCGTCCTCGTAATGCTCATCGGGGCCCAGGGGCGGGCTGGAGGGCACGTCCAGGCCCTTGAGGGTCCCGACTTCGTCGTCGTACGGGTTCACCTCGTGCACCAGCCGGTCGCCGGAGTACATCCGGATGTTGAGGAACATGCGCCGACCCTCGGGGTACCCCGAGATCAGTTTGTGTCCCGTCTGATTGACCACGCGGAAGGAGAGGGCTCCGGTCGCAGCGTCGTAGCGCGGGTGCTCGAGGGCGGCCGCCTTCCGGAGCTGTTCCTTGGCACGCTCAGCCCCGGCGAGAAGGGCCTTGGGATTGAGCCCCAGCCCCGCCTCGAGATCGAGGGTGAGCGCCTCCGGCCCCTGACGCAGCAGGGCGGCGTTGACGGGGTCGTAGTTGGGCGAACCCTCGACGGCGCTCGCCAGGACGTAGGGGACAAAGGCATTGCCGCCCGTGAGGTCGTGGAGGGGCAGGCCGCTGTGAGGATGCTCGATGCTGCCTCCGGGCCGGTCCACGGCCATCTCGATGTTCGACGCCCGGCCGGACACGTCGGGCATGTGGCAGTCCTGGCACGAGGCGATGTAGTTCTCGGGATGAGACGTGTTGAACACGTCGGGCGCGTAGGGACCCGAGCCGGGGGCGCCGCCGGGCTCGCCGAAGGCCGAGAGCATGAATTCGGAGAAGGTCCGCTCGATGTGGAAGTAGGCATGGGCGGGCAGGCGCTCCGAGGGCAGCAGGTCGTTGCCGAATCCCGGCCTCGCGCCGGCGAAATCGAGGTTGGCCAGGACGGCGTTGGACACGTCGTGACAGGTCCCGCAGAAGAACTTGCTCCGGTGGTAGCGGCTGTACTGATTGGGATGGAACAGCTCGTTGGCGTCGGCGAAGGGTCCCCGGCGGATCGGGTCGCGGCTGACGAAGTACTGGCCGCCGGCGTTCTCGGTGTACTCCTCGCTGACGGGCTGGTTGTCCGGGCCGAAGAAGGGCCGTCCGTTGAAGAGCGCCACCGTTTCGGCCAGAGCCTTGTCGGCTTCGTAGGTCGCCTCCGCCGCTTCCCGGGCCGGCGTGCTCGACGCGCCGGATTCGTCCCAATACCCGAGCCAGTCGTCGCTTTCCCGCACGCCGCGGAAAGTGTCCTCGAAGAAGGGATCGTACATGCGGTGGCACATGTCGCACTGGACCCCGTCGAAATCGGGGCCCGTCATGGCCGTGGCGTTGACGGGCTCGGACCGTCCCGCGAGCCAGCCTCCCGGCATGTGGCAGCGCAGGCACAGGTCCATGGCGACGGGCCGTCCCGTGGCCCACTGGGAGTCCTGTCCCGCCACGGCCATGGCCGGCCAGAAAAGGAAGTCGCGGGCCGCCTGGGCCATCATCGACCCCTGCCAGTTGAAGCCGGGCTCGATGTCGGGGTTGTAGTTCGAATGGCAGGCCATGCACGCCCGCACATCCTCGAGCACCACGCCCGTACTGGGCTGGGTGCCCGGCATGCGGATCAGGGGATCCTCCTCGACGGAAAGGGATTTGCGGGTCAGCTCTCCGACGGCGATCAACAGCAGCAGACCGCCCAGACCCACCCCCAACAGATGCAACAGGCGTTTCATACCCCGGATATCTCCCACCCCGGCCCGGCGGACATGGCAAATCACGCCGCAAGACCTTCGTCGATCAAAACAGTAGGACGATATTATAACGCATGCCGTCGGGGAAAGACCAATCGACCGAACCCGCGCCGCGGCACCTCGAGACTTGCGCGGCGTCGCCTTGGGATCGAGGGAAGGAGCAAATTTGCCGAGGTCGCGGCAGGCCCCCAGGAACAGGAGCGCGTATAAAGACGGAGGACCCCCTTCATCCCCCGACTCGCTCGAATTGCACGGCCGGCGCCGCCTCCGTCTTTCCTCCGTCGCTTACTCGGGGAAGAACATGGCTTCGACGTACTCGTTCTGGAAGTTGGGGTCCTGCGACAGGTCGACGTGTTCGGCATCGTGGGCGAGGGCGTCGGCGCGTTGCCGGGCCTTGCGCGACATCGCCGCCAGACGCGCTCCCGCCAGGGCGGTGTTGCCCACGAAGAAGAACCGCGACTCGTCGAGACCGTGGGGCAGCAGGCCGATGCGCTGGGCGTTGGCGCAGCGGATGTAGTTGCCGAACCCGCCGGCCACCCACACGCTCTTGAGGTCCTGCACGCCGATGCCGGCCTTTCGGAGCACGATGGCGATGCCGGCGCCGATGGCGGCCGTGGCGAGCTTGAGTTCCCGGATGTCCTGTTGGAGCAGCAGCACGGGACCCCGGTCGGCGCCGTCGTCGTTGGCGGCGATGACGAAGGCCTCCTCTCCCTGGGGCGCCACCACGCGGCGGCGCAGGCCGTCGGGGACGCCGTCCGGCAGGGAGTCCGACGGGAGCATCATCCCCTGCGACATCACGATGCCGTGGCGCAGCAACTCCGCCGCCACGTCGATGAGGGCCGAGCCGCAGATCCCCACGGGAGGGGCGCCGCCGATGGTGCTGAATTCGACGTCGTCGTTGAACGATATCTTCTCGATGGCGCCGTTGGCGGCGCGCATGCCCTGGGAAATGCGCGCCCCTTCGAAGGCCGGGCCGGCGGCGCAGGATGCCGCGTGCATCTCGCCTTCATAATACAGCACGATTTCGCCGTTGGTGCCGATGTCCACGAAGAGGGTCGGCCCGCCGCTCTCGTCGATCTCCGTGGCCAGCAGGCCCGCCACGGTATCGCCGCCCACGAATCCGCCGATGACGGGAAACACGTAGGCCTGCCCCCGCGGATGAATCCCCAGCCCGAGGTCCGCCGCGGCCACCTCAATTCCGCCGCGCCAGGCCGGCACGAAGGGCGACTCGCCCAACGGCCCCGGGTTGATGCCCAGGAGGAGCGTCTCCATCGTGGTGTTCCCGGCGAAGGTGGCCTCGTAGATCTGGTCGGTCCGGACGTCCGCCTGGCGGGCCATCTCGGCGATCATCTCGCGGATCGCTTCCGCCACGCATTCCTGAATCCGGGTCACGCCCCCCGGGGTGTCGCGGGCGTAGAGGATGCGCGACAGCACGTCGTCGCCGTAGGCCGTCTGGGGGTTGAACCGCGAGGCGGTGGCGCATTCCTGGCCCGTGGCGAGGTTGATGAGCACCCCCACCAGCGTCGTGGTGCCGATGTCGAAGGCGGCGGCGTAGCAATCCCCCTCGGTGTTGCCGGCTTCAAAGTCGATGAGCCGATCGCCCGCCATCACGGCCGTGCCGCGAAACCCGTTCGCGCGCAGGCGCTCCGGCAACTCCCGCAGCATGCCCGCGTCGACCTGCACGGGGCCCAGGGCGCGCTGGAGCCGTTGCAGGTCCGGGGCGTCCTCTTCGCGGGTCGGCGGGTCCAGCTCGACGTACTGCTTGTGCACGGGAGGATCCACCGACCGCACACTTTCCGCTGCCGCTCCGCCCAGGATCTGGTACGACGACGCCAGCAGCGAGGTTTCCGGTACGTGAACGACGGTCTTCGAGACGATCCGGGTCTGGCAAGCCAGGCGATAGCCCGCTTCAAGCTCATCGGGCGCAATCGCCTCGCGCTCGACGGAGGTAGGCTCCGCGGCGCCTTCCATGACCCGCACGCGGCACTTTCCGCAGGTCCCCTGGCCGCCGCAGGGATAGTCCAGCAGGATCCCCGCTCGGGCGACGGCTTCCCGCATGCGCGCCTCCGGTGTTACCGACACCACCTTGCCCGTCGGCTCAAACTTGACCGAAATCCCCTCGATATTCATGTCGAAACCCCGCCCCCAAGCCTTTCGGCCCCTTTGTTGTTCGACTCCCGTCTCGCGAGACGGACATGACCGACCGCCGATTATACCCAAGGCATCGCGCGGGGGGAAATGGGCGTTCCGGAGGCTACGCCGCCGTAGTTCAAACCCACGCCGGCGTAGGCCCCGCGTCGGGAAGGGAGGGCCGATGGCGGCTAAATCCTTGCGAAGCGGTGGGAGGGAGGAGTGGCACGGGAGTTGCTCCTTATCCGGCGGTCGCAGCGCTTCATCCCATCGCTTGCACAAGACCACCACACGCCACGAGCGCTGTTGCTGACCAATCGGTCCGGCACCTGTCCTCTCCCAGGTGCGGGACACTCCCCCCCAAATCGGGGGCGCATTCCGGCCGCTCTCCCCGGCTCTCCTCGGAATGCGCCCCTTCCTCTTTTTGGGGGTGCCGCGCATTGAGCGCCGGCGAGGGGATCGGGGCGAGGCGGGCTCTAGGACTACGAGGACTGCGCTCAAAGGGCTCGTGAGCCATGCCCCGCCCGTCGTATGACTCCGAGGACTGCGCTCAACCCGCTCCTGCGCAATGATCCTCCCCGTCATTGCGAGGAGCGGCCCTCCGTGGAAGCGATTACGAAAGGAGAGGTTGCCTTGGATTCCGTCCACATTGTCTGTGGGCGCCCAAACAGAGCGACGCGGCAATCTCTACCTATGGTAAGACGATGACTTCGCGGACACAGATCATTGGCTCATGTGAGATTGCCGCGTCGCTCCTGTATGGGTACACATCGAAGGCATGGGGGCAATCGAAGGTTGATCCTTCGTCCTCCTGTGCTCCCACAGTAGCCCGCTCCTCGCAATGACGGGATATGTCATTGCACAGGAGCGGGTGGAGCGCAGTCCTCGTAGTCTTACGACGGGTGGGGCGGAAGTCGGTGGCGAAAGGATCCCGTCCGATGGTTGACCCATGTCGCTACGTATGTATCCCTTTCAGAGAATCTTCCGCAGGCGGTTCCGGAGGGGGAACGGCGCCGGGCTACTCGTACCGGAGCGCTTCGATGGGGTCGAGGTTGGCGGCGCGGTGGGCGGGGTAGTAGCCGAAGAAGATTCCGACGCTGACGCTGAAGGACAGGGAGATAATGACGCCCATGGGTTCGACCTGGATGTCGAAGCTGCCGAGCTCGCTGGTGTGGGTGGCCACGAGGCTCACCAGCTTGAGGAGGCCCACGCCCGCCAGCACCCCCAGGACGCCGCCCAGACCGCTGAGCAGGACCGACTCGATGAGAAACTGGCCGAGGATGTCGCGGTCCTGGGCGCCGATGGCCTTGCGCACGCCGATCTCGCGGGTCCGTTCCGTCACGGTGACGAGCATGATGTTCATGATGCCGATGCCGCCCACCAGGAGCGAAATGCTCGCGATGCTGCCCAGGAGCACGGTGAAGATCATGCCGGCCTTGCCCACGGCCTCGATGGCCTCGGCCTGGCTGCGGATCTCGAAGTCGTCGGGCCACTCGGGCAGGATCCGGTGCTGACGCCGGAGGACCGCCGTCGTGGCGCGCTGCACCTGGGCCACGTCGGCATCGTCTTCTGCCTGGATATCGATTTCCCGCAGGTGGTTCTGGCCGAAGAGCTGGGACATGGCGGTCGTGTAGGGGATGATGGCCTGGTCGTCGAAGTTGAAGAACCCCTGGTCGCCCTTCGATTTCAGCACGCCCACGATGCGGAAGTTGATCCCGTTGAACTTCACGGTCTTTCCGATGGGGTCGTCGTTGTCGAAGAGCTTCTCGGCCGTCAGGGGGCCCAGCACCGCCACCCGCATCGACCGTTCCGCCTCGTGCTCCGAAAAGGGGCGGCCCTTCTCGACTTCGTAGCTGCGCGACGGGAAATAGGTGACCGACGAACCCGTGACCAGGGTCCGGGTGTTCTTGTTCATGTACTTCAACTGCGCGGTCCCGCTCAGCACGGGCGCCACGTATCGGACGCCCCGAACGTGCTCGACGATGGCCTCGGCGTCGGCGACGGTCAGGTTCTGGGCCGTGCCCGACAGTACGCCGCCCGTGCCCCGCGCCGCCGGCCGCACCAGCAGCAGGTTCTTGCCCATCAGCGAGATCTGGTCGATCACCTGGTTGCGCGCCCAGGCGCCCACCGCCAGCATGGAGATCACCGCAGCCACGCCGATGATGATCCCCAGCATGGCGAGCACCGTCCGCAGCTTGTTGGCGAACAGGCTTTTCAGTGCGACCTTGACGATAGTCCAGAACAACATGTCGACGAATATCCCGGGAAGGGCGGTCGGCCGAAGCCGCTACCGCGTTAACTGTTCCGCCATCACACCGTCGACGATCTTTCCGTCGACCATGTGGATCTGCCGCTCGCACCTGCGGGCCACGGCGGCCTCGTGGGTCACCACGATGATGGTGCGGCCCTGGGCATGGATCTTCTCGAAGAGCTCGAGGATTTCCGACCCGGTGCGGCTGTCGAGGTTGCCCGTCGGCTCGTCGGCCAGGACGATCGACGGGTCCATCACCAGGGCCCGGGCGATGGCCACGCGCTGACGCTGTCCGCCCGAGAGCTGGTTCGGCTCGTGGTGCATGCGGTTGGTCAGGCCCACGAGCTCGAGGGCCTCGAGGGTCCTCTCCCGGATCTCCCTGTGCTTCCCGCCGTACAGCAGGGGGAGCTCCACGTTCTCGAAGGCGCTCATCCGCGGCAAGAGGTTGAAGGTCTGGAAGACGAACCCGATCCGCTCGTTGCGGATCTGGGCCAGGCGTTTTTTCGAGAGCTTCGACACGTCCTCGCCCGCCAGGTAGTAGCGTCCCGCATCGGGTCGGTCCAGGCAACCCAGGATGTTCATCAGGGTCGACTTGCCGCTGCCCGACGCCCCCGTGACCGCCACCATCTCGCCGGACTCGACCACCAGATCGACTCCGTCGAGGGCGTGCACGGTGCTCCCGCCCAGCGTGTAGGTCTTGACAAGCCCCTCCGCCCGGATCACCGGTCCCGGAGGGGCGCCGCCTACGCCGACTCTTCGGTTTTTTCCGTCTTGCCGCGCCACTTGCTGTCGCCCACGTCGTTGCTGCGGACCTGCACCGTTTCGCCCTCTTCCAGGCCCGCCGTCACTTCGTATTTCAATCCGTCGGTTATGCCCAGCTCGACGGCCCGTTCCTCCGTCGCGCCGTTCGCCCGCACGACCGTGGCGTAGTGCTTGCCGTCTTTGCGGGTCACCGCCTCGACCGGGAGGGTCAGCACGTTGTCACGGCTGTCGAGGAGGATCTCGACGTTGGCGGTCATCTCGGGCTTCAGCATGTCCATTTTCTCGTCTTTCACCTCGATCTTGACCTCGAAGGTGACGACGTTATACGCGTTCACGCCCTTGGTGGCGATGCGGACCACTTCGCCGGAGAATCGCTGGGTCGGGAAGGCATCGACCGTGATCTCCGCCTTCTGGCCCTCCCGCACGCGGCCGATGTCGCTCTCGTCCACCGAGGCCAGCACAAAGACCCGGGACAGGTCGGCCAGCGTCATCATGGTGGTGCCGCCGCCCACGTTGCTGATCCCGGAGGAGATGATCATGCCCGTCTGCACGAGCCGCGTCGCCACCACGCCGTCGATGGGTGCGACGACCTTGGTGTCTTCCAGGCGCTGGCGAGCGTCTTGCAGACGCAATCGGTCCAGCTCGACCTGGGTCTCCGCCAGCTTCACGTCCTGGCGCTGCACCTCGAGCGCGGTTTCCTGCGTCTTGAGGTCCTGAATGCGGGTGCGTCCCGTTTCGAGATCGGCCTGGGCCTGAACCAACGCGGTCGTGGCCTGATCCAGCTCCTGAGGGCTGATGTACCCCTGCTTCTGCAGCGTCTTGGCCCGTTCCACGTCGGCCGCCGCCTCTTTCGCGCGCTTCTCGAGCGCCGTGAGGTTGGCTTCGGCGCGCCGGCGCTCCGTGATGAGGTTGCGCTCGGCCACGTCGAGTTGTTGCTTGGCCTGGTTCAACCGGGCCTGCGACGCCTGGAGCGCCACCTCGGACTGGCGCACCGCGCGCTGCTCGTCCACCGGGTCGAGCTCCACCAGCAGGTCGCCTTCCTTCACGGAGTCGCTTACCTCGAAGGGCAGGGTGATGACCTTCCCGCTGGCTTTGCACTTGATGTCGACTTCGAGGTTGGGGATGACGCGGCCCGTGGTGGACACGGTGGACTCGATGGTGGAGCGTTCGACTTTCGCGAAGGTGACTTCCGCCGCCTCCGCCTCGCTCCGGGCGCCGGAGGTCTTCCATGCGTAGACCGCCGCCGCCAACACGACGACGCCCACCGCCCCCAGGACTAACTTCTTCATGCTTGCCTTCGCTCCAGCCATCCGGTAACCGAACATCAGACCCACCGGTCGCTCCGGGGGATTCACCTTCCTCCATTACGCGAGCGCCCGGCCACACAATTCCGCGCAGATAACCCCCGGCGCATATCCCCGAGAGCATACCATACCCCGGTAGGGAACCGTGAACCCGCCCCGATCCATATTCCCGCGTCCCCGGTCACGGGGTGTGGTACTATTAGTCCAGCCCCGTAAGACCTTCGAGGCGAGAGGAGATGCCATGCATACCCAAGGCAGGAGCGGACGCTCCATCGGCCTGGCCCTCGCGATGATCGTGTGCCTGGGATTGGGCGGCGCGGTGGGGGCCTGGTTTGCCACCCATTATCGCATCGTCCCCGTGTCCGGGAGCGATCCCCTCGCAGCCGTCGAGGCGCCGGCCATCAGCCTGCCCGCGGAAGCGCCGTCCTCCGACGGGGCTCTGGGCGCGGCGCCCGCCGTCGACCGCACCGCGCCGACGGCTACCGGACCCTTCCGCTTCCGATTCACCCCCGGAGAGTCGCTCGACTACGTGCTCCGGGCCAACGTGTCGGGTCAGGGCTACGAAGACATCGGTCCGTCACCCGTGCAGCTCGGCATCGACGGCGATCTCCGTCTCGAGACCCTCGCCGTGGATCCGGCGGGTGTCGGCGACCTCTCGCTCACGTACCAGCGCATGGACGTGTCGGGCGATTTCATGGACAGCCCCTTCGACCTGAACTACGACCCGAGCGGAACCCGGATCGGCCTCCACGGGAGCGTCCCCGTCGACACGCGCCGAGGCGTCGGGTCCACCCAGGGCATCGAACAGGTGCACTTCCTCGAGGATCCGGTCCGGATGCGCGTCGATCCGAACGGACGCGTGCTCAACGTTTCCGGCGCCGCCGGATGGGGCGACATGCTCCGCGAGACGCCCGGCTTTTCGCCCGTCGAGTTTCCCGACGCGGAGCTTCGCAGCGGACTCGAATGGGAGAGCCGCATCGCCATGCCCGTTCCCGGCATCGGCGAACCCATCCCCACCCGCGTCCACAACAAGGTCATCGGCTACCAGTACCTGGGAAGCCGCTACTGTGCCGTCATCGAGCAGACCCTTGACTCCCGCCAGCAGGACGGTCGCCTCCATGCCTCCGACAGCTCCCTCGGCAAAGAGGCCGACTTCCGGATGTCCATGTTCGACCTTTCGGGCAAGAACATGGTGTATTTCGACGTCAACCAAGGCCAGTTGGCCCACTCCGCGGGAAGTTACCGCCTGGTGATCAAGCTCGGCTCGGTGCTGGGCGAGGCCGGCCAGATGCTCGGCCAGGCCCTCAGCCAGATCAGCCAGGCCCTCACCGGAGATCCCGGCGGATCGCAGGACCTGTTCGGTTCGGCGGCGCCGAACGCGGGCGCCCTCGACCTCGCCCTCGACATCGATACGTCCCTGACGCTCAAGGACGTCGCCGGCGGCGCCCTTCCGGCCGAAGCCCCCGCGCAGTAGACTCGGCTCGGCGGGAAGCCCCACGCTACGCCCTTCCATCCGCGTCGAAGCCTTCGTCATCCCTTTTCGCCACGGCCAAAGGCCCCATAAAGCAGTTGCATCGAACCGTGACGGATGCTAGGCTGTCGCCGCAGGCTGATCCGGGCCTGCGCACCACACTTACGTCAGCTTTCCTCAAGACCTGGCTGCGTTACAGCTTCTCTGGGAGGAAGTCACGGCTATGCCAAGCAATCACGATCACACCCCACACGGCCTGTCGCGTCGCGGCTTTCTCAAGACCGTGGGCGCCGGCACGGTGGCGGGCGGCATCGCCACGGGCGGAGCAACGGGAGCCACGGCTTCCGCCCAGGCCGAGACCGCCGCACCGAGCCTCGTCGGTCCGAACGAGGTGCCGCTGACCTTGAACGTCAACGGCAAAGACCACGCGATCTCCGTCGAGCCGAGGGTGACCCTCCTCGATGCCCTCCGCAACCGGCTCGACCTGACGGGCGCCAAGAAGGTGTGCGACCGGGCGGCCTGCGGGGCCTGCACGGTCCTGGTCGACGGCGAACCCGTTTACTCCTGTTCGATGCTGGCCCTCGAAGCCGAAGGCCGCAAGATCACCACCGTCGAGGGTCTTGGCACACCCGAAAAGATGAGCCCGGTCCAGGCGGCCTTCGTCGAGCACGACGCCCAGCAGTGCGGCTTCTGCACGCCGGGGTTCGTCGTCGCCGCCACGGCCTTCCTCAAAGAGCATCCCGATCCCAGCGTCGATGACGTGCGGGAGCATCTCACGGGCAATCTGTGCCGCTGCGGCACCTACGCCGGAATCGTTCCCGCGGTGCTGGATGCGGCCAAGGCCATGAAAGGAGGTGCCTGATGGCGGATGCGGCATGGGCTCCCCCGGAAAAGCGCCGGCTCATCGGCCAGCGCATCTCCCGCGCCGACGGGCCGCCCAAGGCCACGGGCGCGGCCAAGTATGCCTACGACATCCAGCGGCCGGGGCTGACGTACGCCAAGTGCCTCGGCGCGAAACATGCCTCGGCCGTGGTGAAGGCCATCGACACCTCCGCCGCCGAGAGCGCACCCGGCGTTCGCGCCGTCTGGGTCGACGAGAACGTCCTCAACCCCGACACGCCCTTCAAGGTCGAATATGCCGGACAGATCCTCGCCGCCGTCGCCGCCGACACAGAGGAACAGGCCGCGGAAGCCGTCCGCAAGCTCAAGGTCGAGTACGAGGTTCAGGAGCACAACGTCGACGACGCCGACAAGGCGCGGGTGACGGACGACGAACCCGAGGTCGAAGAGACCGAAGGCGTGGACCAGGCCTTCCAGGACGCCGCCAAGGTAAGCGAGGGCCACTACGGCATCGCGGTCATCGCCCATTGCTGCCTCGAGCCGCACGGCCAGACCTGCGAGGTCGGCGGCGGCGAGATCCACGTGTGGCCGTCGACCCAGAACGTCTCGCGCTACACGGGCGGCCTCGGCTACACGGCCAACGTCCCCGAGAGCAAGATCCACGTCGACTGCCAGTACATGGGCGGCGGCTTCGGGTCGAAGTTCGGATCCGACAAATGGGGCGACATCGGCATCTACCTGTCGGAGAAGGCCGGCCGCCCGGTGAAGCTTCTCCTGGACCGGGACCTCGAGCTGATGGTGGCGGGGAACCGTCCCTCGTACTTCGCCGACATCCGCGTGGCGGCCAATGCCGAGGGCGACATTACCGCCTGGGAATCCACGGTCTGGGGTTCGAGCGGGCCCGGCAACCACGGCGTGCCGCCCTTGCCCTACATCTTCACCCGAATCCCCGAGACCCGGATCACGGGCATGGGCATCCGGACGAACCGCGGGCCCACGCGGGCCTGGCGCGCGCCCAACCATCCCCAGGCCTGCCTCCTGACGATGGCCGCCCTCGACGACCTGGCGGCCCGCATCGGCATGGATCCCATCGAATTCTTCCAGAGGAACGCGGTCCTCACGGATCGCGCCGACGTCTATCGCGAGCAGCTCGACATCGCGGCCCAGTTGATCGGGTACTGGGACAAGGTCCATCCCCGGGGCGAATCGGGTTCGGGGCCGATCAAGCGGGGCCTCGGCGTGTCGATGCACACCTGGGGCGGCCGAGGCCACAACGCCGATTGCGACGTGACCCTCAATCCCGACGGGTCCGTCGACGTCAAGATCGGGACCCAGGACCTCGGCACCGGCACCCGCACGGTCATCGACATCGTGGTGGCCGAGACTCTCGGCCTTCCCCTGGACCAGGTGGCCGTGAACATCGGTCGCAACGCCTATCCGGCGGCGGGGGCGTCGGGCGGCAGCACCACCGTGGGCGGCGTCAGCGGCGCGGCCCGGCTGGCGGCCACGGACGCGCTGAACGCCCTGCTGGAGGTCGTCGCGCCGAAGCTTGGTGTCCAGCCGGACAAGCTCGAAGCGGCGGACGGCCAGATCCGGGAGATCGACAACCCGTCGAACGCCATTCCCTGGGGGAAGGCCTGCGGCCTACTCGGCCAGAGCCCCATCACCCGGCGCGGCAACTTCACCTCCGCCGACGGTGCACGGTCCGGGCTCATCGACAGCGGAGTGGGGGGCGTCCAGATCGCCGACGTGTCGGTGGACGTCGAGACCGGCGTCGTCCGGATCAACGAGATGGTGGCGGTCCAGGATTGCGGGCTCATCATCGACATGAAGACGGCCGAGAGCCAGGTCTACGGCGGCCTGATCATGGGCATCACCTATGCCTTGTGCGAGGAGTGCATCTACGACCCCGTCACGGGACGGATGCTCAACGACAACATGGTGTTCTACAAGCTCGCCGGGCTGCCCGACGTGGGAACGCTGAAAGTCCATCTGATGACCGAGGAGAAGTACCAGCAGCGGGGCGTCATCGGGCTGGGCGAGCCCCCGGTGATCTCGCCGGGCGCCGCCATCTCGAACGCCGTGGCCAACGCCATCGGCGTCCGCGTGCCCTACCTGCCCCTGACGCCCGACCGGGTCCTGGCGGCCCTCGCCGGAGGAGGAAACCAGGCATGAACACGTTCCAGTATGCCCGTCCCAAGACCATCGACGAGGTCCTGGCGCTCCTCGGCGCGGGCGATGCCGAGACGGCCCTTCTTGCCGGAGGCACCGACCTCGTGAACGCCATGAAAGAGGGCGTCGCGGCGCCGGCGCGCGTCATCAGCCTGCGCGACGTGGCCGAGCTGCGCGGCATCGAAGTCTCGGGCGACTCCGTCCGCATCGGCGCCATGGCGAGCCTCGAGGAGATCTCCCGCCACGACGCCGTGAAACAGCACTTTCCCGCCCTGGCCGAGGCGGCGGGCGGCATCAAGAGCGCCCAGTTGCGCAACGCGGCCACCTTGGGCGGAAACCTGTGCCAGCGTCCGTACTCCTGGTTCTACCGCCAGGGGATCGCCGCGGTGAACGGCGAGGCCGTGGCTCCGCGGAGCGACAACCGCTACGAAGCCATCTTCGACAACAACGCCGTGTACCACGTCCACCCCTCGAGCCTCGCGCCGGTCCTCATCGCCCTGGGGGCGGGCTGCATCGTGCACGGGCCCGGCGGAGAACCCGGCGAGAGGGCCGTGGCCGACCTTTTCCGCTCGCCTTCCGGCCCGGACGACCACGGTCTGGCCCTGGAACCGGGTGAGATCGTCACGGGGGTCCGGATTCCGCTGGGGGGCGTGAAGAACGCCCACTACAGCGTCAAAGCCCGCCAGTGCCTGGATTGGCCGCTGGTCGAGGCGGCGGTGGCCTTCTCGCTCGAGGGCAACTCCGCCCGCAACGTCCGGGTCGTCCTCGGCCAGGTGGCGCCCGTGCCGTGGGTGGCGGACGCGGCCGCCCAGGCCCTCGAAGGCAAGGATATCACCGAGGAGACCGCCGCCCAGGCCGGGGAAGCCGCCGCCCAGGGCGCCAGTCCCCTGAGCCGGAACGGTTACAAGGTCCAGTTGGTGAAAACGGCGGTAAAGCGGGCCGTTCTCGCGGCGGCCGGCAAGCCCGTGGAGGCCTAGCCATGATTACCGATCCTCTCGGCGCCCCTTGCGTCGCCTGCCGGTTCCTTCGCGCCAAGGAGATGTTCTATCTTCTCCTGGCCAGGCCGGATGGTGTTCGCA
>CAYVOE010000018.1:8526-23424 GCA_964452795.1 uncultured Nitrospiraceae bacterium | reverse complement strand
TTCATCATGGCGGCCGCGCAAGCGGCTTGGGGGCTCGCAATGACGGGTAGGGGCAACCACATCAAGTCGTCGAGCGCAGTCCTCGTAGGCCTGCTACGAGCAGGCGGACTCGCATCAGCCCGTTGATCGCCGCCCTTCCCGTCCTGCGGCGTGCAAGGGCGGATATCCGCGTCGGCGCGGGCTTTGGTATAGTAATCCCAACTCGTGAAGGGAGGCCCATTCCTATGGCCGGACGAGAAGTGGAGTGGCTGCTCGAGGAGCTGCCGAGGCTCGTGGAAGCCGGTGTCGTGCCGTCGGAAACGGCGAGCCGCATCCGGGAACACTACGAGCGGCAGCCGCGCCCGCGTCGTCTGCCCCTGGCGGTCGTGCTGCTGGCCGTGCTGGGGACGCTCCTCATCGGACTGGGCATCATCCTGGTCCTGGCGAACAATTGGGACCAGTTGTCGCGGCCGGTCCGGGCGGTCATCTCCTTCCTGCCCCTCGTCGCGGCCCAGGGCCTCGTGGCCTACACCCTGGCCCGCCGGCGCGCGTCGCCCGCATGGCGCGAAGGCTCCGGCACGTTTCTCATCGCCGCGGTAGGCGCCGCCCTGGCCCTCATCGGCCAGACCTACAACGTCCCCGGCAGCCCCGCGGGTCTCCTCCTCACGTGGACGCTGCTGTGCCTGCCCCTGCCGTACCTGCTGAACGCCATCGTGCCCGCCATCCTCTGCACGACCGGGATCGCCGCCTGGGCGTTTGCTCAGCGCATCGAAGGCGGGAACGCACTGGCGGTCTGGCTTCTGCTCGCGGCGTTGGCGCCCTTCGTCTACCGGGAGTCCCGCAACCTTCCCGCCGGGCCTCGTTCGGCCCTGGTGCGATGGGTCTCGGTGCCCGCCCTGGGCGTGGCAACGGGCGTCTCGCTCGAAGGCGCCGTGACGGGGCTCTGGATCCTCGCCTATGCCGGCCTCTTCGCCGCCTTGTACGGCGCGGGCCGGCGATGGGGCGTCGACATGCCGTCCGTCTGGCGGCGGCCCTACTTCTTCGCGGGAGCCGCGGGCATCGCCGTCCTCGCCTTCCTGGCGGGCTACGACTGGATCTGGCAAGACGTGGGAACGGTCCGCGCCTATTTTCTTGACTCCCGCGCGGTCCTTGTGGCGACCGACATCGCCGTCACCGCGGTGCTGGTCCTCCTCGGTATGGCGGCGGTGGCGGCCTCGCACGACCGCGGCGGAACGACGAAAGGCTGGCTCTACGGCGCGCTGGTCCCGACGGCTCTGGCGGGCTTCGCCGGCGCTGCCGCCACCGGCGGCGAGGTCATCCCCGTCATCCTCTTCAATCTCTACCTCCTGGTCCTGGGCCTCGGCACCCTGGCCGCGGGCATCCGCGACTATCGCCTCGGCCTCGTCAACGGAGGCATGGTCATCCTCTCGGCCCTCATCATCGCCCGCTTTTTCGACAGCGAGGTCGGCTTCACGGTGCGCGGACTGGCCTTCATCGCCCTTGGCATCGCGTTCCTCGTGGCCAACGTCTTTCTGCTGCGCCACAAGGGCCGGCAACCGGAGGAAACGACATGACGCGCCTGCTCGTCTGGGCCGTGTTCGCCGCGACGGCGGCCGCCCACCTGGCCGTGCCCGCCACCATGATCGCGCGGCACGAAATCACCCTGGCTACCGGAAGGCTTTACAAGTTCCGGACTGCGCCGGTCGACCCCTACGACCCCTTCCGCGGCCGCTACGTGGCCCTGGGCTTCAACGAGACGACGGCGCCCGCCACGCCCGGGGCCCCCTGGACGTCGGGACAGAGCGCCTACGCCGTCCTCGAAGAGGACCTCGCCGGATTCGCGCGCATCGCCCGCCTGGAGCCCGAGCCGCCCGACGACGGCGACTACGTCAAGGTGAGGGTCCTGTTTGAAAGCGCCGACGGGGTGCACATCGACTGGCCCTTCGACCGGTACTACATGAACGAGGCCCTCGCGCCCGCCGCCGAAACCGCCTACCTCGAACACAGCACCCGCGAGACCCAGGACGCCTACGCCACGGTACGCGTGCGCAACGGCATGGCCGTCATCGAAGGCCTCTTCATCGGCGACGAGCCCATCGAGGACGTCGCCCGTCGCGCCGCCGCCGCGCCCTCCCCGTGACGCCCATGCCGCAACCCGGGCTCTAGTTCAGCGCGCGCCAGCGAATGTTCCGGTACGCCACGGGACCGTGGTCGCCCTGGAGCATCAGCGGACCCCGAGGCGCCTCGTCGTTGAACATGGCCGCTCGGGTAGGACCCGTCACCTCCTGGTTTTCGTGGATCACCTTGCCGTTGAGGACCACCTTTTCGAAGACGGCGTTCCGCGTCTTGCGGCCTTCGTCGTCAAACCGGGGCGCCCGAAACACGACTTCCAGCGTCTGCCATTCGCCCGGGGCGCGGCAGGCATTGACCCGCGGCGGATGGCCTTCGTAGCCCCGTTCGCTGTCGTCGAGGCCCGGCTCTTCCCGCCACCGCTGATAGATGCCTCCGCAGTCGCCGTACCCGGGATTCTCCACGCCCCAACTGTCGAGGATCTGGATCTCGTATCGTCCCTGGAAGTAGACGCCGGAGTTCGATCCCTTCGGCACCATGAACTCGATATGAGCCTCGATGTCGCCGTGCTCGGGCTTCGACACCAGGTCCACCGTCTTGCCCGTGTCTCCGTTCACCGCCACCGCCGCTCCCGGCTCGACCGACAGCCGCGCCTCGTCCTTCGGATCGAGCGACACCGCGCCCGCCATCCGCCATTCGCCCCGAGGCTCCCGCCAGGCCGACAAGTCCTCGCCCAGCAGCGTCTCCGTCTCGTCGGCGCCCGTCGCCGCCGCCCACATCCCCAGTGTCATCGCAATGCGCCACAGATTCGTCATGTCTTTCCTCCTGTCGTTGCCGCCTACAATCTACGCCATGCCCCGCGCCGACCGCATCCTCGGGGCGAAAGGCTCGCATCCGGGGTCAACAAATGGCCAAAGCGGACAACTTGTCTTGCCCGGCCGATAGACTCTTTTCAATCGTGTCCAGGTTATATGGATTGCAACCAATTCTTTTTCAATAAGTTACGCTCTTGGTCCGATTTTTGCATTTCACTTATCAAAGACCTCGTGTAGTTTGGACTGGGGGACAAGGAGTAAAGGGCATGATTGGGAGAAGCGCATCACCTTCTCGAAGTATCTGCAGCGCAGCCGTGGGGATCTGCGTCGCCGTAGCCGTATGCGCCGTGGCCCCCGTCGCCTCGGCTGCCTCGGTGAACATTGCCGGATCGTACAGTGCGCTGCCCACCGGAGGTAACACCTATCTGCCCCTCGAGATCAACACGGATGTGTTGTTCGATCTCTCTCAGGGCCCCGTCACCGTTACCGGTACGGTGGATTTTGGTGGAGCCACGACCGGACTTTGGGCCAACTCGAGCGTGTTCGTCGGCCTGATCTCGAAAGACCGGTACGACGCGTGGATCGCCGAGGGGTTGAATCCGACCGATGCATTCTTCGGGTTCCTGGACGATGCCTACGGCGTCTTCAACGTGAACAGCAGCAACGTGCGGATCGGTTTGGGCCAGTACCGGGCTCCCGGGGAAGTCGCGCAGACCTATGTCGCGTCACAGACCGTTCGGAGCTTTACCGGATTTGAGTTGACCTTCGATCTCACGGAGATGTCGCTGACCTATAATTCCACAACTCGTCAGCAGGCCTACGCGGATCATCGGAGTCACTTCGACGGCCAGACCATTCCGACGGATTGGAGCAGCGGGGCCTATGCCTTCGTCGGGACCTGGTTCGACACGATACCGACCGGCGCAGACCCCGGCCGGCTCCAGTCGCCCAACGTAAACGTAACCTTCACCGGGCCGGAGGCGGCGGTGGTTCCCGTGCCGGCGGCAGCGGGCCTGATGCTGCTGGGCATGGGAGGAGTCGCCCTGCGACGCCTGCGCAGCCGCAAATCCTGACGACAAATTTTGACGAAACGCGGCACGTTGAACGTGGTCCCGATCGACGGCCGCATCGATTCCAGTCCAATCTACGCGGTGCCGAGACCCGGCGGATGGCATGCCCCGCCGGGTTTCTTCTTGCGCCGCCGATGGTTTTTGTGCCCAGTCAACAAGTGGCCAGCAGGGACCACTTGTCTTGCCCCGTCGACAGAACCGTCTTCAAAGCCTTGAAAAGGGTGAATAATGTAAGTGATTCATTTCAAAGGATTTACAAGGATGGTCCGGTTCTTGCGCCTGATCTCGCTTGTACTCCGTGTGGGCTGGGCTGGGCAAAAGGAGCAAAGGGCATGATTGGGAGAGCAGGAAGAGTATCGCCATTCCGCAAGGTCTGGAAAGGAACCGCGGGGATCTGCGTTGCCGTTGCCGTGTGCGCCGTGGCGCCCCTCGCCTCGGCAGCCAGCGTGAACATTGCCGGAAGCTACGACACCGACACGCTCGTGGTTGATAGCGGCGGCAACTATCGGCCCCTCGAGATCAACACCAGCGTGTTGTTCGATCTTTCTCAGGGTCCCGTTACGGTTACCGGTACGGTGGACCTGAACGGACTTTGGGGCAACTCAAGTGTCTATGTCGGCCTGATCTCGAAGGAGCGGTACGACGCGTGGGTCGCCGCCGGACACGATCCCAACGATTCGAACAACGGTTTCTTCGGGTTCGTGGAAGAGGCCTACGGCGTTTTCAACACCGTCAACGGCGGCCGGCTGGGCCTGGGGCAGTACCTGCAGACCGGGGAACTCACCCAGGTCTACCACCCCACGACCGGCGTCGGTCCCGTTATCACGGATTTCGAGTTGACCTTCGATCTGACTCAGATGACGCTCGACTACAATTCCATCACCCGGACCCGGAACTATGTGGATCACCGGGACTACCCCGGCACGGTAGCGGCGGGCTCTACGCAGATGGTTCCCACGGATTGGAGCAGCGGCGCCTACGCCTTCGTCGGAACTTGGTTCGACAAGACTCCCCCGGACCCGCTTGTGGCTCCCATCGTGGACCTGACCTTCACCGGGCCGGGCACGGTTGTTCCCGTCCCGGCGGCGGCGGGCCTGATGTTGCTGGGGATGGGAGGCATTGCTCTGCGTCGCCTGCGCAGCCGCAAGTCCTGACGACATCCGTTTTTGAGTAAGCAGGGGACGTCGGTCGAAAGGTGATCGACGTCCCCACCGATTGCAGTCCAGTCCAATCTACACGGTCCCAACGCCCGGCGGATGGCAAGTCCCGCCGGGTTTTTCTTTTGCCGCGGATGTCCTCCCACCGCTTGGCATCGGCATCGCCCCGTCCGTCCGCGCCCTCCAAAGTCGGGTTTACATCGCGGGCGGGGTCGGCCATAATGCTGCCGGCAAACCGACGGGAGAGTGGCGATATGCGCAGCATTGTGACGTGGTGTGTCGTGTTGGCCGGGGCGGCGGGACCGGCCTGGGGGCAGGAGGCGACCTGGAGCGCGGAGAACCGGGACGCGGATACGGGGCTGCGGTTGCTGGACGGCTCCGACGGCGCCGTGGCCTTCATCACCCGCGCGGAGTCTGCCTGCGCGTCGAACAAACCCGATGCCGAGCCCCGCTCGATGTTTCTCTATTTCGACGTCCTGGATTCCGCGACGACGAACGAGCCCGTATACGTCGTGGTCGAGTACTTCGACGGAGCGCCGGCCGGAGCCCTCGATATCGAGTACGACAGCGACGCGGGCGATGAGATCCGCGACCGCTACCGGCCCAGCGACAATCGCTGGGGCGGATGGCTCACCGGGCGCGACGAGTGGCGCACGGCCGTGTACCTCCTCGACCGGCCCCGTTTTGCCGGGCGCCAGAACCTCGGCGCCGACTTCCGCATCGGCGGCGGGCCCCTGTACGTGCGGTCTGTCCGGCTGGTCGACTCCCTGCCCGAGAACGCCGACGAGCTGAACCAGCTGACGGTCGAGGAGTTGGCGCCCCGCGTGACCATCGGCGCCGGGGGCCAGCTCATCATGGGCGGGTGGGACCCGGACTCCCGCGACGGCTACATGAAGCAGGTCAAGTCCCTCGAGCAGGCCATGCCCATGCTCAAGTCGCTGGGCTTCACCAGCCACGAAGGGTACGTGCGCTGGAACCTCTGCGAGATCGCGCCGGGCGAGTACGACTGGTCGGTCTACGACGCCTTCGTCGATGTCTACAAGCGGTTCGACATGAAATGGGTGCCCTTCCTCATCATCGGGTCGGCCTACAGCCTGCCCGACTGGTACTTCGAGAAGCCCGGGTCCCAGGGCTACATCTGCCTGGAACACGGGGAAGAATCCCACGTCCAGTCCCTGTGGAACCCCGTCCTGCGCGACCACGTGGCCCGATTCATCCGGGCCTTCTGCGAACACTACGGTCCCACGGGCGTCGTCGAGTCCATCCTCCTCGGGATCACGGGCAACTACGGCGAAGCCATCTACATCGCCACCGGGAACGACTGGACGGCCAGCGTTCACGGCGAATACCACACCCATGCGGGATTCTGGGCCGGCGACCCCTACGCCGTGGCCGACCTGCGGGCCTGGCTGGAAGCGAAGTACGGCACCGTCGACGCCCTGAACGCCGCATGGGGCACCCGGCACGGGGCCTTCGACGACGTCGAACCCTTCCTGCGTGACAAGGCGCCCAACGACCGCGCCTGGCTCGACTTCTGCCACTGGTACATCGGGTCGATGAACGAATACACCCGCTTCTGGCTGAAGAACGTGCGGGATCATTTCCCCGAGGGCGACATCAACGTCTGCACCGGCGGGCACGCCCCGGCCGAGCACGGCGCCGACTTCGGCGATCAGTGCAAGGTGGCCGCCGAAGTGGGAGGGGGCGTCCGGATCACCAACGAGGCCAGCGACTACCGCCTCAACTTCTCTCTGACCCGATGGGTGGCCTCCGCGGGCCGCCAGTACGGAGCCTATTACAGCTTCGAACCGGCGGGCAACGTGACCATCCCCGGAATCGTCGCCCGCGTCTACAACGCCGCCGCTTCCGGTGCGAAAGGCCTCCATTACTACAGCGGAAACATCCTGACCGGCGAGGAGGCCGTCGAAACGTTCGTCGAGTGGGGAGACGCTTTCCGGCAGTACGACCCCATCGTCGAAGTCGCGGTCTACTACCCCGAGACCCACATCCTCCTCAACGGCCAGAAGTTCCTGCAGAAGATCGAGCCCCTGCGCGACTTCTTCGACTTCGGCTACCGCAGCGACCACCAGATCCTCGACGGCGGCCTCGAGAACGTCAAGGCCCTCATCCTGCTCGACGGGCACACGTCCGAGAAGGAGGTCTGGGACGCCATCATCGAGTGGGTGCGAAAGGGCGGTCTCCTGTTCTACCGCGACGGGATCGGACGCCTGCGCACCGTGGAAGGCGACGAATCCGTCCACGAAGCGCTCCTGGGCGATGCCGCCGACCTCGGCACGGGCCGCGTCGTCGCGTTCTCCGGCTCTCCGGAGGACTACCGGACCCGCGTCGCCGAAGAACTGGCCAAGGCTCCCGAGGTCTCCGAAGCCACCCGTCGTATGGCCGCCCTCGACGGCCAGGAAGACGGCGTCTTCGCCACGGTTGTCGCGTCGGATACCCTCCTGTGGCTCAACTACACCGACGAGACGGTGGAAAAAGAGGGCCTGAAGCTGCCGCCCATCAGCATCACGTCCCAGAGCCTGTAGGCGGGAGGGCCTGTCGGATGGGGCCCCGCCCCTTCCGGCGTCGGAACACCCGGACCAGGGCCATACCCGCCGCACCCGCAGCGGCCAATCCCCCTGCGGCCGGTGCCGGCACAGGATTGGCCTGTCCGGGCTCGTCCGGACCGATGCCCCGGAGCGAGAAGGCGAAGTCCCAGCCCGTCTGGAGGGCGGATCCGGTGGCGGAGCTCACGGCGTACCGGCCCCCTCCCGCCGAGGCGGTGAGCCACAGCGAGTTCGCGGAATTGAGTTCCTGTATGCCCAGGAAGTAGACGGTATCGGCCGCCAGTTCCCACGTCTGAGAAAGCTCGGCGCGGTACTCGTAGACCCGGAAGTCTCCCAGGCCCGGTGTGGCGAAGAAGCCCGTGTCGGTCCCGGCGCCGTCCGAGAAGTTGACCTCGTCGCGAAACAGGAGGCTTCCGGGCGCGCCCGATTCCGCGGCGCCGTACAGGGAAATCGCATAGGACGCGGCGGCGGGCGCGTCGTCGCCGGCGAACCCGCCCCACCACACGATCTCGTGAACGGACCCCGCATCGCTCACCGTGAAGTCGTCCAGGAGCGCGAGTCCGAGCGTGCCGTTGAACAGGGCGGGCATCCCGTCCACCCGTTCCGGCGGTTGTTCGTAGAGCGTGGCGCCGTTGGCCCAACCGGCGATCCCCAGCAGCGCCAGCGCCGCGACCGTTCGTATCGTCGATGCCTTCATTTCCGTTTCCCCTCTTCTTGCCCCCGATATGGGCAAAGCGTTCGAGCTTCGCATCAGAGATCGAGTATTTCGATGATGGTGAATTGCACGTCCACGGCGTCGGTGCGCCCGTCGTGGTTCACGTCGCACGGGCTGCCCGGCACCGAGCCATTCAGGATCTCGTTGATGATTACCTGAAGGTCCACGGCGTCGATGCGGTGGTCTCCGTTTACGTCGCAATTCACCGGGCGCAGGAGGAACGCGCGGATCCGGCCGTCCTTGACGCCCTGGCCCACGATCCAGCCCCGGTCGTTGATGCCCCGGGCCTGCGTGAGCACCCAGTCTCGGCTCGAGAAGCGCTCCATGCGGTCGTTGAGGTCCTGCAAGCCGTGGGTGCGGTCCCAGATCACCGCCCGACGTTGCCCGTCGCTCGCGTCGGCCTCGCCCACCACCTGGTCGGAGCCGTTCACGCACCAGGCCTCGAAGGTGGTTCCGCCCTCGAGCAGTCCCAGGTCCAGCAGGCCCTCTTCCGGAGTCCACAGGAATCCGCGGGCGTCGGCGTCGGCATCGTCCCACATGCAGCCCGCGACATTGCCGAAGGCATTGACGTGGCGCGCCTCGGTCCGGCCGAAGGCGCCGAGCGGGTCCAGCATCCGGAGGCCCGTTTCCGGGTCCCAGAGAAATGCCCGCATGTCGAACCCGTCTTCCGCACGGCCCGCAACCTGGCCCACGTCGTTGATCCCCATCCCGCGGGTGCCGGGCCCCAGTTCATCAACGATTCGCAGTTCGCCCGAGGGATCCCACAGAACGCACCGGGTCGCCTCGTCGCTGCCGACGAAGCCCACAGACCAGCCGTAGTGGTTTATGCCTCGAACGGAACCGGCGTCGTCGTCTCCCGTGGGAAGCTCGATTAGATCGGGGTCCGTCCAGAGGAACGGACGAAGAAGGTCTGCCGCGACGGTGTCGCCGACGACCGTTCCCGCGTCGTTTACGCCGTAGGGGCAGGAAGGAACCGCGTCCGCCACGGTGACCGACCCGGCGTGCCACAGCACCGCCCGGCCCGTGCCGGTATCGTCGCCGCTCCAGGCGGCTATGCGTCCCGACGCGCTCACCGCCATGGCCGCACCGGCCTCGCCGCCGAAGGTGCCCAGGTCCGTCAGGGTATACAGACGGGTCGTGACGGAGAAATCGTTCGGGTCGTCCACCGCGCACGGTTCGCCCGCGTACACGGCCTCTCCGCCGTCCGGACCGGTGAGGACACGCCCCGCCGCGTCCCGTATGGAATCGTCTCCGGTCAGGTCCAGGCGGATCGTGCCGTCGCCCGGGCCCGTCTCGACGATGACCGCGTATTCGAGGCCACCTCCGGTCACCTCCACCACGCGGGCTTCCGGGAGTCCCGGCGCGGTCACGCGGAAGTGGTCGAGGCCGACTCCGTCCACGGCTTCGGTGAATCGGACGACGAACGTTATGCGGCCCGGCGCGGCAGGGCCGGAAACCAGCGGCACGATGGATTCCACCGCGGGCGGGTAAACGTCGAAGACGCGTCGGAAGTAAGCCGCGGCGTTGCCGTTCCCCGCCCCGTCCACACATACGTCGGGCGCCAGATACACGATCACCTCGCCTTCATTCAGGGCGATGATGTCGAAGGTGTAGACGGCGCCGTTCCCTGCGAACTCCTCCACCGCGGCATTGCTCGCGGCGATGTCGCTTGCGTCGAACCCGAAGACCGGTTCGTCGAACGTCACGGTCACGGACATGCGCGGCTCGCTCGAAATCTCGGGCGTCGGGGAATCGATCACCGCGGCGGGCGGGCGCGTGTCGGGTCGGAGCGCCCACAGCTCCCGCCCGATCTCCGGTCCGCCGTAGGCGGAGAAGTAAAGCACACCGCCGCTTTCCACGAGGTCTCGCGGCTCCGAGCCTTCCGGACCCGGCAGGATGGAGCAGGGCACCGTACCGGCGGCGGTTCCGTCGCTCGACCACAACTCTATGCCGTCGGGTCCGTCCGTCGCGGCGAAGTAGAGTTTTCCGAGGGCGCTGCACAGATCGGACGGACTCGAGCTCAGAGCGCCCGGTCGCAGGTCGGTCACCCGCACCGTCCCCGCCTCGGTTCCGTCGCTCCGCCACAGCTCCCGTCCGTACGCGTCGTCGGTGGCGGCAAAATACAGCATTCCATTGAAATTGGTCAGGTATTGCGGGTTCGAACCCTCGGGGCCGGGGCGGATGTCCTTCAGCCGCACCGTTCCGGCTGCGGTACCGTCGCTTTTCCACAGTTCAGCCCCGGCATAATCGTCCTCGGCGACGAAGTACAGGATTCCATCGAGGAACGTCAGATCCCGGGGGTTGGAGCCTACAGCGCCCGGCCGGATGTCCTTGATTAGGCTTGTGCCGGCCGAAGTACCGGTGCTGCGCCACAGCTCGGAGCCGGTGCTTTTTTCCCAGGCGCGCAAATAGAGGATGCCGTTCCCCGCCGCCAGATTGGAGGGGCGGAAGCTGCCCGAGGCTTCCGGGAATTTCCGGACGAGCCCTGTGGTGGCGGAGGTGCCGCCGGTTCTCCAGAGCTCCCCGTTCCTGTTTATGTCCTGCGCCGAAAAGTAAACCCATTGGCCCATCGCGGTGAATTCGCCGGACATGGATTCGAGCCCGCCGGGGACCAAGTCGCGGATCAGTCGGGTGCCCGCCTCCGTCCCGTCGCTGATCCATGGTTCCCCGCCATGGACACCGTCCTCGGCCGAGAAGTAGGCGAAGCCGCCCGCTTCGGCGATGTTGCGCACCCGCGCGGAGGCCGCGCCGGGATTTATGTCTGCGACCTGCACGGTGCCCGATTCCGTTCCGTCGCTCATCCACAATTCCGTACCGCTGACACCGTCGTCGGCCGCAAAGAAGAGCCGGCCCGCCACGTCGGCCAGATAGGCGGGGTCTGATTCGGCCGGTACCGTTTCCAGATGCAAGAGGACCGTGCCCTCTTCCGTTCCGTCGGTCGACCACAGGCCCTTCACATAAGGACCGGTCAACGTGGAAAAGCACACCCGGCCCGGAAGGCCCGTAATCAGTGTCGGTGACGTGCCGACCCCTCCCGGCATCAGGTCCGCTACCCGTACGGTGCCCTCTTCCGTTCCGTCGCTTCGCCACAATTCCATTCCCGTCGTCCCGTCCTTGGCGCGGAAGTACACCCACCCGTCGATCGCGACCAGGTCCGTGGCATCCGAAGAACTTGAACCGGGGTACACGTCCTTCACCCGGTAGGTTCCCGCCGCCGTCCCGTCGGTTCGCCAAAGTTCGCGCCCGGAGACCGAGTCAATAGCCGAAAAGATCACGACATCGTCCAGAACCACAAACCGAGTGGGAGAGGAATTGGAGGGCCCCGGCGCGATGTCCTTTACCATTACCGTGCCCGCCGCCGTGCCGTCGCTCTTCCAGAGTTCACTGCCGGTGGTGGATCTTACCGCCGAGAAGAAGAGGGTGGAGCCTGCGACGGTCAACTCGTTCGGAGAGGAATTGCCGCTGCCGGGCTCGATGTCCTTTAGCATTACCGTGCCCGCGGCCGTACCGTCGCTCTTCCAGAGTTCCGTTCCCGTGCTCGGCGTGTTCGCCTTGAAGAGCAAGGTGCCGCCCAGGTCCGAGAGATTGCTGGGATTCGAAGCGGTCGTCCCGGGCGCGATGTCTTTTACCCGGACCGTACCGGCTTCCGTGCCGTCCGTCTTCCACAGTTCCGTGCCGGACGTGCCGTCGTTGGCGATGAAGAAGAGTATGCCGTTGGACTCGGTAAATCCCCATGGACTCGAGGATCCCGAGCCGGGTCGAATGTCCTTCACCCGTTCCGTGCCGGCTTCCGTGCCGTCGGTGCGCCACAATTCCTGACCGGTCAATCCATCATCGGCGCGGAAGTAGAGGAAACCGCCGAACTCGCTAAAGTGGCTGGGAGTACTGCTTGCCGAGCCGGGTTGGATGTCCTTTAAGAGAAACGTGCCCTCCGGGGTGCCGTCGCTTGTCCACAGCTCGTTGCCCGTGTTGCCGTCGGAAGCGGAGAAGTACAAGCGGCCATTGAATGCCGTCAAGTGCCAGATCGTCGACCCCTGGCTTCCCGGCCTTATGTTGTGGACCAGCCTCGTGCCTTCCGGAGTCCCGTCGGATCTCCACAGTTCCGTTCCGTGGAGCCCTTCGCTGGCCCCCACGAACAGCGTATCTCCCATCGCCAGCATCTCCGTCACGCGAAGATGGGTCTGCTCCGACAGTTTCCCCGGCCGAAGGTCTACGACCATTTCCGGCAACTCCTGAGCCCATGCCGGGACACACGAAAGCAGCCACCCGGCCCATACCCCCGCAAGCAGCACACCCGTTCCCGCGAATACCGAACGCTTCCCCCTCATGGAGTGTCCCCCAAGTTGGTTTCACCCGCGCCCGTGCCCGCTCGTCCCCGTTTCCCGTCTCCGCAGGAAACCGTGAAATCCCCCGAGCGGGCCGCTCCCTGTCTTCGTAATTGCGATAGTCCCGCTGTCCATCAGTGTGCAAGTATCGAGCCAATCAAATTTCGTACGGGATAAAGGAGTGCAAGTCAGGCCCGCTTTTGGGCTTATGGGCATAGGCAGAAAAAAGGCATGGAACAGGAGGAGCGAGGACGATGAGAACGGGTTGGTCAGGGGCGACAAACTGCTTAACCCGCCGGACCTTCGACCCTTTCCGCGCGTTCGCGTTTTTTCGCCGCGAATACACGCCAAAGCCAGAAAAGGCGAGTATCCCGGAAAGGCAAGGGGCGAAGCGCCTGTTTTGCTAAGGCGCCTCGTCTCGTCTCGGAGGCGGCAGGACGTCCACCAGCGCCTGTACCGACGTCCCCGAAAGAACATCCCAGGCCACGACACGATACACCCCCGGCGTCTCGTGGGCTTCCAGGGGGATGTAGCCCGCGCCTTCCCCGGCCTCGCACACGAGGGTCTGCCCGTAGTGCGCCAGGGGCGCCCCCGCCACGGGCCCGAACTCGATTCGGACCGCGTGAGTTCCGGGGATTCCGCCCTCCGCCTCGACCCGCACGTAGATGGGAAGGCGGCGGCCGGGAGGAACCTCGTCGGGCACTTCCAGGGTCAGCCCTTCCACCTGGTAGGGCAGATGCGAGAACAGGGCGGCCTGACCCCGGGCGAGCCGCAACGGCACCCGCCGGGCCCGGCGCACCGACCCGCCGTCGATGAGGTTGTACACGCGCCCGTTCTCGGGCAGGCGCAGCTCGAGCCGTTCCTCCTCGTCTCCTCGCATCGGGTCGCGCAAGACCCCGTAGATCGTGGCCTTGTCGTAGCGGAACACGGCGCAGCGGCCGTGGAAGCCGCCCTTCGAGGCGCGGATCTCCACCCGAGGGTCGATGCCGCGTTCTTGAAGCAACGGACCCAGCACCGCCGTTGTCGCGTCGATGTTCGCCATCGAAACCGTGTGATTGAGAAGCAGGGACCCCGGGGCATCCTCTCCCTCGCGGACCAGCCACAGGGGAACGCCGTCTGCCTCGCCCGCGGCGACCGCCTCGCCGGCCGCCACCGAGGCATCCGCGAAGAGGTCGTTAAAGCGGACCCCCGATTTCCTGCCTTCCGCCTCGATTTCGGCGGCTACCGGGCCCTTAGCCGTGGGAGGCCCACCGGGTTGGATGCCAAAGGCCCCGGCCAGGGCCGGCTCCGTCCGAGGCGCGCCGTGGCGGTCGTATCGGGCCGGGGCCACGTCGGCCAGCAGGAAGCCGCCTCCCCGCTGAAAGGCCTCGATGGCCTCCACTTCATCGTCGTCCAGGGCCCACGACAAGGGCAGCACGAGCCCTTTGAATCCTTCGAGCTTTCCCTCGATGACCTGCTCG
Source organism: uncultured Nitrospiraceae bacterium (assembly GCA_964452795.1). Classification (GTDB taxonomy): domain Bacteria; phylum Hydrogenedentota; class Hydrogenedentia; order Hydrogenedentales; family SLHB01; genus CAYVOE01. The sequence continues at coordinate 9,269 of CAYVOE010000018.1, read as the reverse complement.
GGAGCGACAAAGGCCGTCGTGTAGCCCAGGTCGCCCAGGATTCGGATCCAGGCCTCCTCCGCGGCGTGGGCGTCGATGGGCGCCTCGGGCGATTCGAAGGAGGCGTCGGCGACGGTGGCGTAATAGCTGGCCGAGCTGTCGTAGATGGCGAAATCCGCGCGTTCCGCCTGAGCTCCCAGGACGACCGTATCGATCCCGCCCCGAATTCGGACCACCTCGTCCATGACGGCCCGAAACCGCGGGTAAGCCCGGCCGTCGGGGGCCAGGGCGGCCGTCGTCGGAGCCGCATCGGCACGGCCCAGGGCGTCGCCGAACCACAGGCCGCCGAGTTGGTGGAACAGGGCGTGCCAGGGCAGCCAGCGGCCGTAGGACGGAGCGCCACTCCCGAAGCCGCCTTCGTACCGCACCGTCACTAGCCGGTCGGGGCGCCGGTAGCTGAAGGCCTTCTCGACGGCCGCGCCCGCGCTGGGCACGGCAACCACCAGCCCGTCCGATACCAGGGCGTGCCAATCGTACCCGCTCATCGCATGGGGCCGTGCGGCGGCGGCGAACCCGACCCGCACGTCCCTATCGTGGACGGAAATGAGGTCGCGGTCGAAGGAGTGGATGCTGGCGAAGACGGAGTCCATGTACTGGCGGAAATCCGTCCAGGGGCCGAGTCGCCCTGCGGCCCGCACGTCTTCAAGCGACGCGGGCTCGGTATCGTCCCACGAGCCGAAGGACGCGCCCCAGGCTCGGTTCAA
>CAYVOE010000018.1:0-8516 GCA_964452795.1 uncultured Nitrospiraceae bacterium | reverse complement strand
TTCCAGGCAGGTCTCCGAGCGGCATACTTCGTCGTCGGGCAGCGCCAGCGCGTTGCCGTCGCCCAGCAGCCGGACCGGGGCGGATTCGAGCCCGGGCGTGCGCAAGGCCTGTTCCAGGCCGTCCGACTCCTGGGTCAGGAACCGCGGGTCCGTCAGGCAGGGCAGGCGCTCTCCGTCCCGCGACGGGCTCGGAAGATAGCTCGTCAACACCGGCAGCGGGCGCATACCCGCTCCCGTCGCCACGAAGCCGCCCACGGTGCCCTCCGGCGTCGACAGCCAGTCCGCCCCAAGGTTCGCCAGGTCGTGCAAACGCGCCGACGCGCCGTACTCGCCGTAGCTGTCGGCCGCCACCACCACGGCGTACTCCCGGGTATCCAGCGGCTGCCACACGGGGAAATACCGATGGGCGTAGGCGGCCCGTCCCAGTTCGACTTCGCTGACTTCCCGGTTTTCCGTGACGAGATACTGGGCCGTATCGACGACGAAGACCTCGACCTTCACCCGGTGCGCCCGAAGATCGGCGAAATCGAGGGTCATCTGGACCGCGCCGCTCTTCTGGCGCAGGTTGTGCACGGCCGTCGACACCACGCGCTGGAGCGGGTCCACCGCGCGGGCGAAGACCACCGCGCTTCGATCCGGGTAGAGCTGCTCGTGCAGCGGCGGGCGCACGAAGAGGGAAATGCCCAGGCTGTCGTTGGGCCGGAGGGAGCCCTTCGAGAAGCGCAGGTCGGAAATGTCGGGCCAGCCCTCGACCTCGACCACCGCCGTATGCCAGTCCACCACCCGGCCCCGATCGAGAAGCCACAAGTCCACGTAGTGTCGTCCCGTGCCCAGGCCCAGCGAAATGGGGTAGGTGCTCTCGCCTTTTCGCAAGGGCCATTCGGCTTCGTAGGTCTCGTACACCTCCCGGCGATTCCGGCCGGGTTGGCGCACCTGTACCCGCACCGCGTAGTTCTCGTCCGCCGGTTGGTTCAGCCGGACGCGGTAGGGGAGGTAGGGCTGTCGGACGGGGCCTTCTTTAATCCGGTCCACGTACTCGTCGGGGAAGATGGGGGGGATCTCTTCGTCCGCCGGCCGCTCGGGCCCCGCCTCCTCGACCCCCGCGATCCAGGTCTCGGGCTCTCGACCCGCCGCCCACAGGCAGGCCTTCGCCGCCAGCGAATAGTAATTTTCGAGGAATTCCGGCTCCGCCTCGAGGGGGCGCGTCGGCGCCGGGAGCAGGAAGTGGTACCGCGGCCGGGCCCCGGCGTAGGCCAGGTCGACCACGCGGCCCGCGCCGATGACGCCCGCCTGGACGAAATCCAGGCCCTCCTGCCATTCGGGCGTCAGCGACGCGCCGATGCCGCGGGTGATGGCGTCGGCCTCGTGAAATTCCTTGCTTTCCAGAAAAGACGCCCAGGCCTCGGGTACGGGGTCGTGAGCATGGTGGGCCAGGACCAGCCCGCATCCGTCCCGCACGGCCTGCTGCATCGCCTGCGTGGTGGCCGGCGGCAGCACGCCGAGGTCGAGGTTGCCCAACACGATGATGTCCGGCTTCGCCTGCAATCCGCGGTCCAGGCGCTCCTGGGCTTTTTCGGGGTCGGCGGCGTCGGTGGCCGTGTCGGGGTCGTGGAACAGGGCGGCCCGTTCGTCGTCGGCGGCGTAGAGGCGGTGGGAGGTCCACAGCGGCGCCACGTGCAACTCTAGATCCAGGCGCCGGGAAAGTTCGGCGGCGTCGCCCAGGGTGTAGCGGGGCGCCACGACGAGGGCGCGGATCGGACCGCCCGCGAGGGGCGTGGCCCAGGATACCGCCGCGGGGTTGCTCCGAACCGTCAGGGTGTCGAACTCGGCCGGAGCCGGGTCGCGGCCCAATCCGAAAGGAAGGAGCGTGGTAGCCAACAACAAGTAAGACAAGGGAAACCGCATGCCGTCCCTCCCTCAGAGCCCCCAGTGTAGCAAATGGCCGCAACTCGGAAAAAGGACCGCGATGTGACCGTTGGGCGGGCCCCGGCGCTGGAGTATAATGCATTCGATTCCCCGGCGCAGGGCCCGGGCAGGGGTTATGGCCCCGCTCGGCCCGGTCCGCGGAGTCGGTTGAGTCGCGGAGGTAACGGTCATATGGACGACATGTTTTTCAGCCCCGACGAGCGGTCGCTGCGTCGCGGCCGGCGCGTGGCGCGGCGCACGCCCACCTGCCGGCCCTGCGTGGTGTGGACCGCCGACGAGCCCGAATTGCGGTTCCACGGCGTGGTGCTCGATGTCAGTCCCTACGGCATGTTGATCCGCATGCTCGAGCCGGTGCCGCCCGAGACCCCGGTCCTCATCCAGCTCATGCGCGACGACCAGTTCCAGCGGCCCCTGTCGGCGCCCGTCTCCGGCCGAATCATCCGCCATGCCGGCGCCGTGGGCGAGTTCACCGATCACGGCGTCCGTCTCGAGGTGCCGGAGATTTCTCGCGTGGAGGCCCGGCCCGTCCGCACCGTGCGCCCCGCCGCGGCACCCCCGCGGACCCGGCCCCGCATGCACACCATCGACCTCCGGGTCGGAGACCGTTCCCCCCGCAAACGGCGCTGACCGCTCCCTCCGACTGCCTGCGGCCACCGCCGGCCGCCTTGCGCGGCGTGGCCCGATCGGGCATCTTACTCCTATGCAATCCCCGGAAGGCCTGCGGACAGGGCGACCGGGCGACCATTGGGAGGAACACGCCTTGTACCGAACGAGTCTGATTTTGGCGGTCCTGTTGGCGGTCGGGGGAGGGGCCGCGGCCCACGAACCCACCCGCACCGACGGCGGAATCGACCCCGCCGTGGACACCGAAGCCAAGCCCTGGACGAGCCTCGAGCTCAACAACGACCCCAACGTGATCCGGTTTGCCGTGGTCACCGACAACGCGGGCGGACCCCGGCCCGGCGTGTTCGGCGAAGCCGTGGCCAAGCTCAACCTGCTTCAGCCCGAGTTCGTCATGAGCATCGGCGACTTCATCGAGGGATACGAGGACACCCGGGAGGCGCTCAATCTCCAGTGGGACCGTTTCCTCGCCGACGTGGCGAAGTTCGAGATGCCCTTCTTCTTCGTCCCCGGCAACCACGACGTGGGCCGGCCCCTCTGGGCGGAGATATACGCCGAACGGTTCGGCGTCGCCTACTACCATTTCGTCTACAAGGACGTGCTCTTCCTTTGCCTGAACACCAACGACGGACCCGAAAACGGCACCGGCATCAGCGACGCCCAAATCGAATACGTCCGGAAAACGCTGGCGGATCACCCCGATGTGCGCTGGACCCTGGTGTTCCAGCACAAACCCCTGTGGAACGAGAACAACGAGGGGTGGAAGCGCGTCCAGGAACTGTTGAAGGACCGTTCCTGCACCGTCTTCGCCGGCCACACCCACAACTATCTCAGCCAGGAGGACGAGGGCATCTCCTTCATCACCATGGCCACCACGGGCGGCGGAAGCCGTCTCCGGGGTCCCGCTTTCGGCGAGTTCGACGGCGTCGTCTGGGTCACCCTGAACGAAAACGGCCCGCGGGTGGCGAATCTCCTCCTCGACGGCATCCTCGACAAGGATTTCCGCACGCCCAAGACGGCCAAGGGCCTCGCCCTCTTCAGCACCGGTCAGGCCGTTGCCGCGTCGCCCGTGCTCTACGAGGGGCCGCGGTTCGAGTCGGGCGTGTCGCGCCTCAGCCTCACCAACCCCCTCGACATGCCGCTCCGCGTCAAGGTCCTCACCGAGACCGAGCCCGGCATGCGCGTCGAGCCCAGCACCGTGTCGGCCATCGTTCCCGGCGGCTCCACGAAGGAGGTGGAGCTCCGCATCACGTCCGATGAGCCCCGTGCGTCGGAAGACGTCCAGCCCGTGGTGCTCCACTGGGAGGCCGCCTACGACACCGACGACAACACCCCGTCGGTGAAGCTCGAGGGCCAGCACCGGGTCCCCATCGACGCGCCCTTCACCATCGCCGTGCGCGATTCCGCCCCCACCGTCGACGGACGACTCGACGACTGGGACGACTTGCCTTTCCGCGTCGATCAGCCGGGAGAGATCTTCCAGAATGCCACCGCCTGGAAAGGGCCCCACGACGGTTCGTATCGTTTTGCCGTCGCCCGTCACGGGGATCACCTCTACGTCGCCGTGAAGGCCACCGACAACGAGCCCTGTTTCGACGGATGGAAGTACTGGGAAGACTTTGCGATGGTGGTCGTCGACGGTCGCGGATCGAACGACGAAGACCTTCGCGAATCCGCCTTCAGCGTCACCGCCGGTCCCGAGTTCCCGCCGGAGCAGGGCGCCCTGTACTCGATGGGTGAGGCCCCCCCGGGCGTGCAGTCCGCCAGCGTCGCCACCGAAGACGGATTCACCGCCGAGTTCGCCATCCCCGTGTCCTACCTCGAGGAACGGCAGGGCGGCGACTGGCGGCGGGTGCGCCTCAACGTGGCGGTCAGCGACTTCGACCGGGGCGATGCCCGCGACGGCGTCACCATCCTCCACTGGCGCCCCCAATGGACGACCCGGAACACCTATCCCGAGTCCGGCCTCTTCCTCAACGCCCCCGAGTAAGGACAAGACGACGGCGGGACAGCGCCTGGCCGTCCCGCCGTCGTCGATACCATCCGGCTATTCGGTTCCCGCCGGCACCTTTTCAACGCTCCATTCGTCGTAGGTCCGGCCTTCCGCGTCGTGGGAGCGCGCCGTGAGCCGGTCGCCGTCCACAACGAAGGCGTGGTACAGGGGCTTGCCCCAGTCGCCCTGGACCGCCGCGTAGTCGGGACGCTCGTCGAAAGGCCTCCAGGGCACGCTCGCCGTAATGAGGTAGACCGTGCCCTCGCCGGGCGTCTCGACGCGCACTCCGTCGCGGAGCGGATGGGACCGCAGGTAGTAGTGGACGTGCCCCGAGAGCACGTAGTCCACCCCGTACCGATCGAACAGGGGTCCCCAGGCCGCCCGGATGTCCGGATAATCCTCGTCGGGCGCATAGGGCGGGAAGTGGAACACGGCGAACTTCCACGTCGCCTCGGACGCCGCCAGCGTTTCCTCAAGCCACGGGGCCTGGGGCTCCACCGGCTCGGTCGGGTCCAGGATCACGAGCAGCACGTTCCCGTACTCGAGGGCGTAGGACCGCTCCGGTGCCAGGGATTCCGGACCGTCGTCGGGCAGGGCGAACTGCGTCAGGTAAAGGTCCGCCCCCAGTCCGTCGAGGGTGTCGTGATTGCCGATGGACGGGACCACCGGCCGCTGCCGGTAGAAGTCCGCCCCATAGGCGAAAAACTGGTCCCAATCGTCGCGGTATTGTCCCGTCGACACCAGATCGCCCGAGATGGTGCAGAAAGCGGCGTCCGGATACTTCTCGAGGGCCGCCTTCAACAGCGCGTCCGTGTCGGGCTTGTTGTGGGTGTCCGACAGAAACAGGAACGTGAACGGCGCGGGCTCGTCCGGCGCGGTGGTGAACTCGGCCGGTTCGCTCCAGGCGCCGCCGGGGCTCCCCACCACGTAGGTGTAGGACGTGGCGGGAGCAAGCCCCGTCATCGTCGCGCTGAACCGGTGGACCCGCCGGTCGTTGATGATGAATCCGTCGTCCAGGGCGATCCGTTCGGCCGCGGCTTCCGACGGCATGTCAGGCCGTCCTTCCGCCGAAGGCCACCAGCGTACCCGCCCTTCATTCACGGAGGTGTTGGTGCGCCACTGGACGGCCTGGGTGGTGCGGGGGTCGCCGTTCCACGTCAGGACGATCTGGTCCGGCTCCGGTCCCGCGGGGAAGGGCGTCTCGCCCGTCGCGCCGAGGAGCTGGGCTTCCCGCGCGCGGCCGCGCTTCGTCGGAAGCAGGAGCTGGCCCTCCAGTTCGGCCGGGACCTCGGAGAGGACGAGATCGGGCCAGTCGTGGTAGATGCTCGACCCGACGCGCATCTCGTAGATCTCCGGGTCCGCCGGAAACATGTCGCTCAGCGAGACGGCCGCTCCCGGCTCCTGAGGTCCCACGCACACGAAGTAATGGGGCCGGTGTTTCTCAAAACCGTTGATGCCGAGCCCGACGGTGCCCGCGGGGAACGCTTTCTGCCAGACTTCGTACTCGTAGTTCTCGTTCTTTACCCGGAGATCGGTCTTCTCGAATCCCGATTCCTCAAGCCAGAAGGGAACCACCTCCTGCGCCACATGGCGCATGACCGACACCACCACCGGTACGTCCGCCGTGAAGCGCCAGTACTCGGTGGCAAGCACCGCCCGGTCCGCGTCGGTCAGGACTGCGTCGATGTCGGCGCGGTCGAGAGAAAGCAACTCCTGGGGAGTGTGAGCGTCGCGAAGACGCTCCACGATGGACGCCATCGTCGCCGGAAAGGCCGATTCCTGGCCCCACGACCTGGACGTCCCGCACAAAACCAGCAACACGACGAAGAGCGCATGTATCGGATGTAGTCTTCTCATGACGAGTCCTTATCCGGAAGTTCCGCGATTTCGGCCGAGGCCCATTCCCGCACGTTCACCACGCCCCGCGAAACCCCGCGCCCTCCGGGGCTCGTGGGGGCTCCAGTATGGCACGCCACCTTCCCGGCGTCCAACAGAGCGGCTCAGGCGTGGCTCGGCCGTCCCGCCCAGGATCTCTTTCCTTGTTCTTCGCCGAGACGGACAAATCACCATAGTGCCCCAGACCGCCGCAGTTGCGCCGGGGGCGTCGTTTCCTCATTATAGGGGTGGCGGCCCGGCAGCGGCCGCGTGTGGCGAAGGTGAGGCGGCCCCTCCCGAGGGCCGCGGGAGGACGTGTCGTAGCCAAGAGGGGCACGGACACGATACGGCTATGGATCGGGGCGGCCTTGTGCATCCTGGCGACGGGAGCCGCCGCGGCCGAAGGCCCTCTGCGCATCTACTACGCCGGGCCCGACTGCCCGGTGAAACGGGCCCTGCAACTTACCACCGCCACCGAACTGGTGCCCGATCTCGACTACGCCGATTGTGCCGTCCTGGTGGTCGATCCCGATCTGGCGCCGGAAGAGCTCGCCCGTCTGGGCCGACACGTGCGCAACGGCGGCGGACTGGTGCTCTACCTGGCTCCCGATACGGACCCGCGCGACCTCGAGGCCCTGTGCGGACCCGGCCTTCGCTTCGACCTCGATTCGGCCGGTGCCGTCCTCGAGCCCGTCGACGGGGCGTCCGACCTTCTGGGCGCCATCAACTGGCGGGCGGCCCCCCAGATCCGCGGCCGGACCCGTCTCTCGGGTCCGGGCCTTCACCCGCTGATTCGCGTCCACAACGAGCCGGACGATCCCGTCGTGGCCCAACTCAACGTGGACGACGGCCTCCTCTACGTCGTCACCGCCCACGTGACCGCCGCGGAGAACCGGCCCCTCCTCGAATGGTTTTACTTCAACTACCTCGTCTATGCCCTGTCGGCCCGCGCGGCCGGCCACGCGCCCCTGTCCTTCGGCGAGTATCCCGGTTCACCCATGCCCCACGGCGGCACGCGCCTAGCCATCCTCATCGCCCTGCTGCTGATGCTCGGCGGCACCGTCGCCGCCTACATCGCCGCCCGGCGATACAGCCGGCGCCATCCCGAGTTGCTCCTTCAGCTCGTGCGCGATCCGGTCCGCTACCGCGCCCGCGACGGCGACACCGAATGGGAACAGGTGGGGTTTCACCGGGGCGTGGCCAGCCTCATGCCCGCCATACTCAACAACATCTGGCTCTTCGTCCCCATCACCATCCTGGTCAACGGCGTCCTCTTCGGCATGATCCTGCCCACGGCCCAGGTGCGCGGCGCCGTCTCCCTCGTCGCCACGTTTTTCGGATCCATCTGGACCCTTCTGGACTGGGGCACCGCCCTCGCCGGCCAGAAGTTCCTCAGCCAGCACCGCGTCACCAACCCCGGCGAAGGCGTCAAGTTCGTTCAGCTCTACGTGTGGTGGCAGGCCATCACCGGCACCATCCAGGTCGGCATCGTGGTCTTTGTCGCCCTCTACATCCTGCCCCACACCTCCCTGGCCTACCTGTCCCTCTTCATCGTGGTCCACGCCCTCATCCAGTTCCCCGGCTTCTTCACCGTGTTCAACGCCGTGGCCATGCCGGGGCTCCATCGCTTCGACCACCCCCAGCTCATCGCCTTCGCCTCCGCCATCCTCTCGCCCGTGATCCAGATCGCCGTCAGCGCCGCCGCCGTCGCCTGGGGACGGAGTCATCCCGTGTACGACAGCGTGGCCGGCGGCCTCGGACTCGGCGCCGCCGGACTGGTGGGCGGATTCCTCTGGTTCGTCTTCGGCTTCTTCCTCTACCGCCGCATCGGCCTCTCCGCCCGCGTGCTTTTCCTGGCCCACTTCGACCGACGCACCGTCGCCACCGCCCTCCGGTTCGGCGCCCCCGTCACCGGTTCCGGGCTCCTCTACACGGGCGCGTACACCATCCAGGTCATGATCCTCACCCACATGGTCTTGAACTACGCCGAGGTCCAGGCCAATTTCGACGTGGTCTGCTCCGTCGGCATGACCGGGCTCGTATATCCCTTCCTCGCCATCGGCGTCCTCCCCAACTCCCTGCTCAACAGCTTTTCCGAGGC
>CAYVOE010000017.1:10150-24119 GCA_964452795.1 uncultured Nitrospiraceae bacterium | reverse complement strand
GAATTTCCGCGGCAGACGGCACATCCAGAGCGGTCACGTCGTGTGTCGGGGGCGACGCGCCCTGTGCGCGTCCCTCCGGCGGGCTGTAAACGGCTCCGGGTTACTTCGCGGGGTTTGTGTAGTAATCCACGAGGGCGGCGCTGAGGGCTTCGGCGATCTGTTGGCGGGCCTCGACGGTGCGGTACCGTTCCTCGGCTTCGGGGGCCTCCACGGTGGCGGGCTGGACCAGCACGGCGGGGGCGCTGACCTGCTGCACCACGTAGGACACGGAGGGCGCCACGTTCCCCACGCCGAGGCGGGCGGCGATGGCCCTGGCGAGGCGCGTGCCCGCGGCGCTGCCGGGGTAGTGGCCCACGAAGGCGCCGAGGTCTTCGCGCAGGTGGCCCGTCGCGTCGAGGGCGCGGTTGACGGAGCCGGGGGCGCCGAAGGACACGGAGACGTAGATCTCGACGCCGGACTCTTCCGCGGCGGCGACCCGCTGGGGTTCGGCGATCTCGACGTCGCGCGTGCGGGTGAGGGTGACGTCGGCGCCGGCTTCCCGGAGGATCCGGGCCGCGCGGAGGGCCACGTCGAGGTTGACGTCGCCGGCGCGGGTGCCTCGGGGTCCGATGGCGCCCGCGGCCCGCCCGCCGTAGGCCGGGTCGAGGACGATGCGCTTGCCGTGGAGGACGCCCCCGTGCCGCGGCGTCAACGCCACCGTCGCGGCATCGCCTGTGGCAGGAACGGAGGCCGGTTCGTACCCTGCTCGCACGACGGTCAGGGCGGTCTCCGACCCGGGAACGGCGGCCCAGCCCTCGGACGTGGTGACGGCGACGGGTTTCCCGCCTGCGAGCAGGCTCGCTCCTTCGACCGGCGCGCGGGTACGGGCGTCGGTCACGCGGATCGATCGGAAAGGCGTGGAGCCGGTCTCGACGGGCCACGAGGCCGCGGCGGTCCCGGCGCGAAAGGCGAGCACGGGCGGTAGCTCCGCCACCGGCACGTAGAACCGGGCCGCGCCGTCGCGGATGTCGGCGGTCCGGCTCGGTTGGGCGAGGGTCACGGTGCCCTCGGCGACGGGAAAGCCAAAGGCGTCGACGGCCCGCACTTCGAACAGCGCCTCGGCCGTCGATTCCCCGGGCAGGGGTCCGTCGGGGCGTTGGCTCACCACGAGGGCGGCGGGCGCTCGCGAGACCCGACCCTCGACGGAGAAGGTGACGGCGGCGCCGCGGGCGTTTCGGGCGCGGACCTCGAAGGCGTAGGGCCCGTTGGGCAGCGGTTCGGCGGAGATCCATTGCAACACGCCCCCGACGGCCTCGGCGCGTCCCGGGAGCGGCTGTCCGTCGTGAAGCACCTCGACCGAGGCGGGGTCCAGCGGCGCGGTGGAGGCGAAGTGGGCCTCGATCCGGGGTGTCGGACCCTCCGGCTCGACGAACCGGGCCGACACCACGCGGGGCGGGTCGGAACGGAAGTATTCGGCCAGTCCGGCGGCGATGGCGAGGGCTTCGGCCTGGACCGCGGGCTCGGTGGCGAGGAAGGCGGCGTTGCCCGCGTGGGTCAGGTACGACGACTCAAGGAGCACCGCGGGCACCCGGGCCTCGCGCAGCACCTTGTAGTTGCCGGGCAGCAGGAGCTTGGCCTCGGCGTCGGCGCGCAGGCGCCGGGCGAGGTCGTAGGTCAGGGCCTGGGCGACGTCGAGGCTGGCGCCGTCTTCGCCCAGCTTGTAGTACACCTCGAGGGCGTTCCTGTCGGATCCCGTGGCAATGTCGGCGTTGTGGTGCACGCTAATGAAGACGTCGGCCCCTTCCCGGTTGGCCACGGCGGCCCGGGCCGACAGGTCTTTTGACATGCCGGACGGGTCGAGGGCCGCGTCGGCGGTCCGAGTCAGGATAGCCTCGCCCCCGGCGCCGTCGATGAGGCGCGCCAGGTGCAGCGACACCCGCAGGTTCACGTCCGATTCCTTCAGCCCGTTGTGGGGGGCCACGGCCCCGGGCCAGGGTCCGCCGTGACCGGGATCCACCACGACACGTCGGCCCGCCAGCGACGACAGGTCCGGCGGCGGCACTTCGGGCAGGGTCGGCATGACCGCGGGCTCGGGCTTGGGCGCCGGTTCGATTCGGGGCGCCCGGTCGGTGACGCATCCGGCCAGCACCAGCAACGTCAGCGGCAACAGGAAAAAGGCACGGCGCATGGGCATAACCTCTTGGTGTTCAAGTCGGAAAGCCCCACTCTACGCGGGGCCCGCGCGGGTGTCAACGAGGTCGCCGTCCCGCACGGGGTTCCCCACGCTTTGGCCTCTTAGAACATGTAGACGAAGGGCGACAGGACGCCTGCGCCGCTCGCCGCGACGATCAACAGGCCCAGCAGCAGGAGCGCCACCAGGATCGGCGCCAGCCAGAACTTTTTGCGCACGCGCATGAATGCCCACAGCTCCCCCAGGAGCCCGGCCGGTCGGCCGTTTCCACGCGTCGTAGCCATGTGTGGATTCCCTCCCTCGGAATTCCCGATGTCTCCGGACGGTGCCCGTCCCGTCCGGCACTAGAACTGATTGAGATAGGCGTCGTAATCCTCCGGCTGGTCTTCCGGGTCCTCCCAATAGGTCGAGGCGTCGGGCTCGAAGCGCCGCTTGAGCGGGTCGTGCCGCAGGACGCGCAAGACCAGGGCCGTGGGGAGGAACAATCCGAAAAACGCCAGGGTCAGGAGCAGCCGCGTCATCACGAAGTTCAACGCATGGGCCAGCTTCATCCACGCGGCCAGGACCGGCCGGAGACAGGCCGGCCAAATCGACGCCGCCAGGAAAAATGCCAACGCGATGGCGAGAAACGTCCAGGGCGGCGACGGCCAGGCGTCGTGGCGAAGGGCGTGGATGACCGCGCGCACCAGCCCCAGCAGGGCGAAGGCCGCGGCCATGACCCATCCGAATTTTCGTTGTTCTCCGCGATCCGCGATGTCGACCGACATGGGCGCCGTCAATCCTTTTCAAATGTATCGACCGTCGCCGGGTCGATCTCGACCGCCGGCTGATCGGCCTTGTCGAGGACAAAGTTGCCGAGCACCAGGTAGTCCATGTGCGTCCGCATGAAGCAGGTGTAGGCCTCCTGGGGTGTGCACACGATGGGCTCACCGCGCACGTTGAACGACGTATTGATCAGCACGGGGCAGCCCGTTCGTTCGTAGAATTTCTCGATGAGCCGGTAGTACCGCGGGTTGTCTTCTCGGGCCACCGTCTGGACCCGGGCGGAGTTGTCGACGTGGGTGACCGCGGGGATGACGGAGCGAACGGTGCCGAGCCGGGCCAGGCCCCTCCGGGAGAGGTCTTCGTCGCGGGGGGGGACCCGCTTGTCGGCGCGCACGTCGGCGACCAGGAGCATGTACGGGCTCGGCCGGTCGAGGTCGAAGTACTCCGAGGCGTGCTCGACGAGGACGGAGGGCGCGAAGGGCCGGAAGGACTCGCGGAACTTGATCTTGAGGTTGAGGGTGGACTGCATGCGCGGCGACCGGGGATCGCCGAGGATGCTTCGGGCGCCCAGGGCCCGGGGGCCGAACTCCATGCGTCCCTGAAACCATCCCACCACCTTTTCTTCGGCCAGCCGCTCGGCCACGTGGGCGCACAGCGCGTCTTCGTCCTCGAAGTAACGATACGGGATGCCCGCCTCGTCGAGAAAACTGCGAATGACGTCGTTCGAATAGCTCGGCCCGAGGTAGGTCGCCTTTTGGCGTCGAGCGTCGGGGACCCGTTCCCGGCCCTCGAGCTGGTGCCAGACGAAGAGGGCGCAGCCCAGGGCGCTGCCGGCGTCGCCCGCGGCGGGCTGGATCCAGATGTCGTCGAAGATCCCCTCCCGCAGGATGCGCCCGTTGGCGACGCAGTTGAGCCCCACGCCTCCGGCGATGACCAGGCGACGGGCGTCCGTCTCGCGGCGGGCGGTGCGGGCCATGCGCAGCAGGATCTCCTCGGTGACCGCCTGGATCGAGGCCGCCAGGTCCATTTCCCGGGCGGTGATCTCCGATTCGGGGGTCCGGCGGGGCCCGTCGAAGAGCTTCTCGAAGGCGCCGTCGGTCATGCGCTGCATGGCGAGGAAGTCGAAATACTCGAGGTTCAGCCGGAACGAGCCGTCGTCCCGCAGGTCGAGGAGGTGCTCGTAGATCCGGTCGACGTAGCGCGGCTCTCCGTAGGGCGCCAGCCCCATCAGCTTGTACTCGCCGCTGTTCACCTTGAACCCGGTGAAATAGGTGAAGGCGGAGTAGAGCAGGCCCAGGGAATGGGGAAAGCGCATCTCGCGCAGCAGGCGGACCCGGTTGCCCTCTCCGACGCCGATGGCCGACGTGGCCCATTCGCCCACGCCGTCGACGGTAAGGATGGCCGCCCGGTCGAAGGGGCTGGGGAAGAAGGCCGCCGCCGCGTGGGACTGGTGGTGCGACGTAAACAGGACGGGGCCGTCGTAGCCGAGGCGCGTCCGGACGGTGCGTCGCATGAAGAACCGCTCCTTCAGCCACAGGGGCATCTGCCGGTAGAAGGAAAGGAGCCCGCGAGGCGCGATGCCCAGATAGGTGAGGAGGAGGCGCTCGAACTTCACCCAGGGCTTGTCGTAGAAAGCCACGCAGTCGACGTCGGAAATGTCGATTCCGCCTTCGGCCAGGCAATAGGCGACGGCGTCGGCGGGGAAGTCGGGGTCGTGTTTGCGCCGCGAGAACCGCTCCTGCTGGGCCGCCGCCACGATGTCCCCGTTGCGTACCAGACAGGCAGCGCTGTCGTGGTAGAATGCGGATATGCCCAGTACGTTCATGCGTGTGAGGTTTCCCCTGCCCTGCGCCGACCCTCCGATTGTACCAGACAAGGCCCGATGCTACAATCGGTTGGGGCTCCGGCAGGGATGCCGCCCGGGCGGCCCGTCTCCCGCCGGGACAGGACAAAACAGGATCCCACGGCACCCATCCCGGACCCACGGACCTGCAACCAGAGGGGGTTTATTGAACATGGGAACTCGAGTATTGTTGACGGCGCTCTGCATGGTCGTTTCCGCCGGTGCGGTCGCCCAGGGCGGCGATGCGACGGTGCGGCTCGACAAGGAGCGATTCCTCGACAAGTGTCGCGGGGCCTGGGCGGGCCAGATGATCGGCGTGTGCTTCGGCGACCGCTACGAGTTTCGGTCCAACGCCAAACCGATTGAAGGGCCCATCGACCCCTGGACGCCCGACCGCATCCACGGCGCCCTGGGCCAGGACGACCTGTACGTCGAGATGACGTTCCTCGAGGCCCTGGAAGAGCACGGGCTCGACATCACCTTCGAACAGGCCGGTCAGGCCTTCGCGGCCTCGGAATACCCCCTGTGGCACGCCAACCGCTACGGCCGGCTCAACGTGCGCCGGGGCATCATGCCGCCCCTCTCGGGTCACCCCGACTACAACCGCCACGCCGACGACATCGACTTCCAGATCGAGGCGGACCTCTTCGGCATCCTGTGCCCGGGGCTGCCCCAGGAATCCAACCGCTTGTGCGACGTCTTCGGCCACATCATGAACTACGGCGACGGCGTCTACGGCGGGATGTTCGTGGCGGGCATGTACGCCGCGGCCTACTTTGAAGACGAGGATGTGGAGAAGGTGGTGCGGGCCGGGCTCGCCTGCATTCCCGAGGCCTCGGAATACCACAAATGCATCTCCGACGTGCTGCAGTGGCACGCCCAACATCCGGACGACTGGCTGCACGTCTGGCACCTCATCGAAGACAAGTGGCAGGACGACGTCGACTGCGGTCCGGGAGATCCCTTCAACATCGACGCCAAGCTCAACGGCGCCTACATCGTGATGGGCCTGCTGTACGGCAACGGCGACCTGCAGAAGACCGTCGAGATCAGCACCCGGTGCGGCCAGGACGCCGACTGCAATCCGTCCAACGCCGCCGGCGTGCTGGGCTGCATGAAGGGCTACAGCGGCATCGACCCGGCGTGGCTCACCGAGCTGCCCGCCATGGCCGACAAGGAGTTCAGCCACACCCGCTATTCCTTCAACACCCTCATTCCGGCGTGCCAGCGGCTTACGGAGCAGATCGTCGCCCGGGTGGGCGGCCGCGTCGAGGACGACGCCTACGTCATCCCGGTCCAGGCCCCCCGCGCTCCGGAAACCCTCGAGCAGTGGCCCGTCGAGGAGCAGAAGAAGGCCTTCGCCGGCCCGGTGCCCCAGTCGGAAGTCGACCTGTGGAACCCGGCGTGGAAGGTCGTCGCCTGCGGACCCGACATGGAGCCCGGCATCCGGCCCGACCATCACGGGCGCCCCATGGCCCTGGCCATCCACCCCGTCAGCGAGACTCGGCCCGCCGTCCTCGCCGCGACCCTCGACGTGCCCGCGGGCGATCCCCGGCTGTTCATCGAGGTGGCATCGGACGAGCGGGGCGACTTTCTGCTCAAGGTCACAGTGGACGGCGAGACCGTGGCGGAGCGGGTCATCGATACCCAGGGCGAATGGACCGTGGTCGAGGTGGACCTGACGGAGCAGGCCGGGTCGGAGGCCGACGTGCGCCTCGAGAACCACGCCACGGGCTGGAGTTTTGAGGCCGCGTACTTCGGCGAGATCAAGGTCGAATAGCACCGGCTTCGCTCTGAGGACTCGAAGAAGCCGAAATCAGCTTTCCGAGGAGGGAGTCCCGCGCGGGTTTCGGGGCTCCCTTCTTGTCGTTTTGGATGGGCGGGGGATGCCGCCGGCCGCCCGGAGCCCCCATCACCGGCCGACGGCATTTCCCCATAAGGGTTATTCCCCGCGGGCCGGACGGACCGGGCCCGCGAGCCGACGGGAATCGCCGGCTATTGCGGCTCTTCCTGCTTCGCCGCGTCCACGACGAAGCGCACGATCTCGAGGACAATCAGGATGACCGCCCCTATTGCGGGAGCCGGGACGTGCGACACTTTGCGCGACATAGACCGAATGTGCTTCATGGAATCATCCTCCGCTTCGGTTTTCCCTTCCGAAATCCACACAGATCGGGTCTTCGATCGCTCCGGGACCGCTGCGGCCTCACGGGAGTCCGCCGACTACAGCGGCGTATCGGTGAGAGCCCCCCGAACGCGGTATCGGTGCCAGTAGTTGAGGATGTGAACGATTTGTGGGGGAGCCGCGGCCGACGCGGCGCAATGGGGGGCGGTCTTCAGGTGCTTTATAGGGTCTCCCATCTTCTTCGGCGGTTCTTCCGAAGGTCTCTCGGGATTCTACTGGCAGCCTGCAAGTACATATACCGCTTGAGCGCCCGGACGTTTCGGCCTGCATCGTTGCGGGCCTTTCCGGGCATCACCGGCATGTGCGAGTCCCACCCTACACGCCTACGATTGTTCGATCAAGGTTCCGGAGCTTATTTCTCAGCGCGGTTCGGGCCCGATCCGTCCGTATCGCCCGCCGACACGTGATAAAACCTCTTGACGTACGAAAAACGATGGGGTACATTCACTAGTGTGGTGCGTTATATCAGTGCCACGAGCGGTGTATGGCAATGGGAACTGGTTACCCAACCTCAGCGTACCGGGCCGAGCCCCGGAAAGGTAAGGAGCGAAGGAACATGGCCACATCCAAGCCCGCCGCATCAAAGTCCAAGGAAGGCGCGACGAAGGTCTCGAAGCCCGCCGCCACGAAGGCCGTGAAGAAGGCGGCGGCCCCGGCCGCCACGAAGGCGGCCGCGCCGAAGGAGAAGATCGCCAAGAAAGCGCCCAAGTCCACCGCCGGCGCCGCCGCGCAGGACAAGGCCGCCAAGAAGCCGACGAAGGCTGCGGGCGCCAAGAAGAAGTAAGAGCCCTCCGTGCATCGCGGCGGGCGGCGCGACCCGTCGCCCGCCTTCCCACTCCCTTTCCTGTTCTTTTTCCGTGCCTTCCTTCGGGTCCGACGACGCCGTCGATCCCGTTCCGGACCGAATTTGCCGTATGGGGGGCCCCGGGATAAAATCCCCCTGGTTCGACACGGTGAGCGAGGGCGACCCCATGCGTTCAATGGTGTTGGCGTTGGTCGGTGTAGTGTGTCTCGGGCAGGCGACGGCGGAAGACGTGCCGCTGGAGGCCTCGCCGACACCGCCGAGGTCTATTTCGACAACCACGGCATCCCCCACATCTACGCATCCACCCGAACCGACGCCGCCCGGGTCCTGGGCTATCTTCACGCCACGGACCGGCCGCTGCAGATGGAGTTGTTCCGCCGCCGCGCCTCGGGCACCCTCGCCGAAGTGCAGGGGCGGGATGCCCTGGCGTCGGACGTGCTGGTGCGGCAATTGGGCATCCGGCGCGGCTGCGAGGCCCTGTGGGAGTCCGACGTCCTTCCGAAGGAGCTGAAGGCGGAGCTCGAGGCCTACGCCGAGGGCGTCAACGCGCGCCTGAGCGGCCTTCGCGAGGCCGATCTTCCTCCCACCCTCGCCTGGGCCGGTTATACGCCCGCGCCGTGGCACCCCGTGGACTCCCTCGTCTTTCTCAAGTACATGGCCTGGGACCAGTCGGGCACCGACACGGACCTGTGGCTGGGAGAAATGCTCGAAAAGCTGGGGCCCGAAGCCGTCAACGAACTGTGGCCCCTGGATCGCCCCTACGAGTCGCCCCAGATCAAGCACCACGTGGACCGGGACGACCTGGACGAGCACCTCGCGACGGCCCGGCTCGAGGTCATCCCCGGGGCGGTTCCCGCCTACCGCGACGCCCGCGCCCGGTTGGAGGCGGCGGGATGGCTGGGGCGGGGCGGCGCCTTCGGGAGCAACAACTGGGCCGTGGCGGGCGAAAAGACCGCCTCCGGCAAACCCCTGCTCTGCAACGATCCCCACCTCGGATTCCGCCTGCCGGCCATCTGGTATGCCTGCCACATCTCGGTCAAGGGGGAAAACGTAGCCGGCGTCACGTTTCCCGGGTCCCCCGTGGCGATCATCGGGCACAACGACCGCATCGCCTGGGGCATGACCAACATGCAGACCGACACGGTGGACTATTTCGTCGAGACCGTGGACCCCGAGGACCCCGCGCGCTCCCGGCACCGGGGCGAATGGAAGACGGTCGAGCGCGTCGTGGAGTCCATCCCCGTGCGAGGAGAGGACCCCCACGAGCTGGTGATCGAATCCACGGTCCACGGCCCCATCCTCACCCGGGAGGGGCGCGTGATCGCCGTGCAATGGGCGGGGCTGGGCCCGACGCCCGAGATCGTCGGTATGTGGAAGGTCAATCGGGCGCAGAACCTCGAGGAGTACCTCGCGGCGCTGGACTACGTCCATACGCCGGCCCTCAACATGGTGTACGCCGATGCGGACGGCAACATCGCGCTCCATTCCTGCGGCTTGCACCCGCTGCGGCTGCCGGGCCGGGGACGGGTGCCCCTCGACGGCGCCTCGGGCGACAACGACTGGCTCGGCACGGTACCCCGCGAGGAGCTGCCCCTGTCGGTGAATCCGCCCGAGGGCTACGTCGCCTCCGCCAACGCCCGCGTAGCGCCCGTGGGATATCCCCACTACCTCGGCTGGATGTGGGACGCGAGCTACCGCATGCGCCGGCTCGACGACCTCCTCGGCCCGGCCGAAGATTTGACCCTCGACAAGATGAAGGCCATTCAGACCGACGTCCACGACAAAAGCGCCGAGGTGTTCGTGCCCGTGGTGGTCGAGGCGCTGGCGGAGGTCAAGCTGAACGCCCTCGAACGGCGCGCGCGGGAGGCCCTCGACGCCTGGGATTACGCGGCGAGCCCCGTGGCCGTGGCCCCCGTCATCTGGGCCCGCGTGTTGGACCGCTACCGCGCCGCCGTGTGGGACGACGAGTGGAAGAGCCGGGGCATCGAGCAGCCGGGCGGCGCCTGGGGCTTCACGGGCGACAACCGGCGCGAACCCGTCATAGAAGTTCTCGAATACCTTACTCGGGAACACCCGGAATCGGCGTGGTTCGACGACCGCACCACGCCCGAACGGGAGACGCGGGACGTCCTCATCGAGAAAGCCTTTCGCGAGGCCGTGGCGTCGCTCAAGGCCGAACGGGGCGACGACCTGGCCAACTGGGCCTGGGGCAACTTCAACGTGCTCCACATCGCGTCCCTGACGGGGCGCGAGGAAGACGCCCGCGACGGAGGGCCCGTGCCGGGGTCGTCGTTCACCGTCAATCCGGGCGAGGACGGCGGTACCGTCGGCGGCGGGGCCTCGTGGCGGATGATCGTGGACCTGGCCGACCCGGCCCAGAGCGTGGGCGTCTACCCCGGCGGCCAGAGCGAAGATCCCGGGTCGCCCCACTACGACGACCTCATGCGCCTGTGGGCCGCCGGAAACTATGCCCCCCTCAACGCCGTGGGCGAGCCGGATGGCCTTCCCGGCCCCGCCAAGGTGCGCCGCCTGACCTTCCGCACGCCTTAGCCGACTATCGGCGATTCGGACCGGATTCGAGGCGGTCCAGCAGATATTTCAGGTCGTCCGTCCAGGGTTCGTTCGGTTCGGGAAACTCGACAGCCGGGAGGGCATAGATCACGCCGCGGTGGTAGACCAGGCACAGGGAGTCTTGAACCGGGCCCGGGGGAGGCTCGATCCCGTCGTACGCTTCCGCCGGCGCGGGCCGCGATCCCGCAAAATCCCCTCCCTCAGGCGGAAAGGCCAGCGGGACGCGCACGATCGCGACGTTTATCCCGTCGAGGCCCGCTTCGGCCAATCCGGCCCGCAGAAACTCTGCCGCCGTGACAGACGGCAAATCCTCCGGAGAGGGGGGCCAGCCCGTGTCGAGAAGCAGAAGATGGGGCCTGTCCGTCTCCGGTGTCAGGCGAAGCTCCGAGCCGTCGGCGCGCCACAAACGGATCGGCCCCACCTCCCGGCGCACCCGGTCCGTCCACAGGGGTTCGCAGCCGCGGGACATGGACGTCCATTTCTCGCGAACGCGGAGCACCCGGCCCGACGCTGCATCGAAGGCCGCCGTGCAGTGGAGGTACCAGCCCTTCTCGCCCCGGGGCACGGTGTAGGTCCAGAGGCATTCCGCAGGCCGCAGCCCGTCCCGCTCGAGGGGATAACCCAGGCGGCGGCGCACCTCCTCCTCCGTCATGCCGGGCTTTACGGTGCGAAAGGCCTCGACGGAAAAGAAAGGGGACGCAACGTAGTTCTGGTTGAACAGGGTGGCGAGCCGGGGCGGCAGTCCGCCGGTTTGTCGGGCCCAGTTCAGGGCCATGGCGCCAACGATGGCGGCCCCGACGCCGCCGGCCAGCAGCCACTTGCCTACGCCGTGTCGGATCAAGTCTGGGCCCGGACCCTGGGCCGGTCTGGGAAAGCCTATCCCGGCGGGGAGGGGAACTTCGGAATCGGTCGAGGTGAGGCCGCGCCGCGGAACCGCATTGTGGCTGTGCATCGAACCGCCTCCCACGGGCGTTCTGCCCTTTGCATACGTCAAACGGCATTGAAACGCGGTGGTGCCGGCAGCCGGGGGGAGGAAGACATTCGGTCCATCACTCCCGCTTCGGAGTCCGAAGGATCGGTCACCCAGGAATCAGGCGCCCCCGTTCCCCCGTCGCCGAGGTCCGAAAGCGATTTCGGACCTCCGTTCGGTTTGTTCCCCTCGGACGCGACGCGGTTCCCTCGCTCGCGTCCGGTTATCGAGAGGTTGCCCCCTTGCAGATGATTATACGTCTCCACTTTCCGAATGTCATGCAATAAGAAACAAGGCCCGAAGCGGACGTTGCCTCGGACCAAGAGTACGGTTTCTGAAGGACATGACCTCCGAGGCGCGGCAATTCCGATGCCTTCCCGGACGTTCCCTCCTTCAAGGGCCGCTACACGAGCCGAATTCGAGGCGGCCGACGGGCTATGCTACAATCGCCCCGCTTGCTTCAACCGGATGAGAAGGGACCCGACATGACCGCAACACACGACATCTTGCCGGCTTTGGACAGCGACTACCCCCTGACGGAGGCGCAGATCGAGCAGTACCGCCGCGACGGGCACATCCTGTTGCGCGGGGTGTGCTCGCCCGAGGAGATCGCCGTATACCGGCCCCTGCTGACGGCGGCGGTGGAGGAGTTCAAGGCCTCGGCGCCGCCGCTGGAAGAGCGCGACACCTACGGCAAGGCCTTCCTCCAGATCATGAATCTGTGGGTGGAGCACGAGCGCGTGCGGCCTTATGTCCTGGCGCGGCGCTTCGCCCGGATCGCGGCTCAGCTCATGGGGGTGAAGGGCATCCGGCTCTACCACGACCAGGCCCTGTATAAGGAAGGCGGCGGCGGCCATACCCCGTGGCACCAGGACCAGCACTACTGGCCCCTGGCGACCGACAACACCATCACCATGTGGATGCCGCTGGTCGACATCACCGCCAACATGGGGGTTATGTCTTTCGCGTCGGGCTCGCACCGGTACGGCTATTTCGGCAACCTGCCCATCTCGGACGAGTCGGAGGAGCAGTTCACCCGGTTTATCGAGGAACGGGGCTTCCCTCTTACGCCGGGCGTGGACATGGCCGCGGGCGACGCCACCTTCCACAGCGGCTGGACCCTCCACAACGCGCCGCCCAACGAGACCGACCGCATGCGCGAGGTCATGACCGTCATCTATTACGAGGACGGCACCAGGCTGATGGAACCGGACCACGAGAACCGCGAACTCGATCTCAAGACGTGGTTCCCGGGGCAGAAGCCCGGCGAAACAGCCGCCAGCCGGCTGAACCCGCTGCTCTACTCGGAGGAATAGCCCCGGCCCCGCATCGGGACGGACGCCTTTCTTTCGGATGGACACAGACCCCGGCCGGGAAGTTTTTTCTTTGCCGTCGGATCCCATAATTCGGGGGGACACGGTCCGGGCCGGGCACCTCTTCGGAAACGTACAGGCGGGAGGCGATTCGGTTGCGAAGGCATGCATCCACGACGAAACGCGCAGGTCTGTGGGCGGCGGCGCTAGTTTGGATCGCGGGAGTTTCGGCCGCCGGAGGGGATACGTTCCGCGAATGGCGGTCCTACCTGGGCGATCCGGGGCGCCACCACTACTCGAGCCTGGACCAGATCACGGCGGAGAACGTGTCGCGCCTCGAGGTGGCCTGGGTCTACCGGAGCGGGGTCGCGGCCGAGACCCAGTGCAACCCCATTGTCGTGGACGGGTTGCTGTACGGGGTCTCGCCGGCCCGGCACATCTTCGCGTTGAACGCCGCCACGGGCAAGGAGGTGTGGACCTTCGTGCCGCCGCACGAAACGGCCACCCGGTCCGTCCTGCGGGGCGTGCAGTACTGGGAATCGGACGAAGACCGGCGGATCATCGCCGTCATGGGGCATCACGTCTATGCCCTCGACGCCGCCACCGGCGCCTTCGTCGAGGATTTCGGCGAGGGCGGGTCCCTCGACCTCAAGGCCTTTTACGACCGCGACGTGACCGACCTGTACGTGACGAGCACGTCGCCGGGCGCCATCTACCGCGACACGCTGATCGTGTCGGTGCGCGTGTCCGAGGCGCCCCCGGCCGCCCCGGGCGACATCATGGCCTTCGACCTGCGCACGGGCGAGCGGCGCTGGGTGTTCCACACCATTCCGCGACCCGGCGAGTTCGGGTACGACACCTGGCCTCCCGAGGCCTGGAAGACCGCCGGCGGCGCCAACTGCTGGGCCGGCATGACCCTCGACGAGGACCGCGGCATCGTCTACGTCCCCACGGGGTCCCCGGCCTACGATTTCTACGGCGCCGACCGGGCCGGCACGAACCTTTTCTCGAACTGCCTCATCGCCCTCAAGGCCGACACGGGCGAGCGGGTCTGGCACTTTCAGATGGTCCGCCACGACCTGTGGGACCGCGACCTGCCGTCGCCGCCCAACCTGGTGACCGTCGAGCACGACGGGAAGAAACGCGACGCCGTGGCCCAGATCACCAAGTCGGGCCACGTCTTCCTCTTCGACCGCGACACGGGGGAACCCCTCTTCCCCATCGAAGAACGACCGGTTCCCGCGTCGGACATCCCCGGCGAGGCCGCCTGGCCCACCCAGCCCGTGCCGCTCCTGCCGCCGCCTTTCGCCCGCCAGTCGTTCCCGGAAGAGCTGGCGACCGATCGGA
>CAYVOE010000017.1:0-10140 GCA_964452795.1 uncultured Nitrospiraceae bacterium | reverse complement strand
GGACGCGCAAGAGCAGTCCTTTCGAGCCGCCGAGCCTCGAGGGCACGCTCATCTTCCCGGGCTTCGACGGCGGGGGCGAGTGGGGCGGCGCGGCGGTCAATCCGAATACGGGGATGCTCTACGTCAACGCCAACGAGATGCCGTGGATCCTCACCCTCTTCGACACCGGGGGCTCGGGGGACCTCGGCGGGTCCGTGGGGAAGAGCATCTATTCCCAGAGCTGCGCCTATTGCCACGGCGTGGATCTGCAGGGCGACGCCCTGGGAACCTTTCCGCCCCTGCGCGACCTCACGTCCAGGTACACCCACGCCCAGCTCGTCGACATCGTGCGCCTGGGGAAGGAGCGCATGCCCGCCTTCGGCCACCTCAAACCCGAGGAGCTCGAGGCCGTGGTGAAGTACATGGTGGAAGCCGATCCCACGACGTCGGCTCCGCGACACGCCGACGAGGCCCTCGACCCGGTCGTGGCCTCGACGGGGCCCCGGTTCGATTCGACCGGCTACCATCGGTTCGTCGACCCCGACGGATTCCCCGCGATCAAGCCGCCCTGGGGCACCCTCACGGCCATCGACCTCAACCGGGGCGCGATCGTCTGGCAGGTGCCCTTGGGAGAGACGTCTGAACGGGGGGAAAACGGGGCGCCCACCGGTACGGAGAACTACGGCGGCCCCCTCCTGACCGCGACCGGGCTCATTTTCATCGCGGCTTCGAAGGACGCCCATCTGCGGGCCTTCGACGAGCGTACGGGCAAGGAACTGTGGAGGGCGGAACTGCCCGCGGGCGGCTACGCCACGCCCTGCACCTACGCCATCGACGGACGGCAATACGTGGTCATCGCAGCGTGCGGCGGCAAGATGGGCACCCCCGCCGGCGACGCCTACGTCGCCTTCGCCCTGCCCCCCGACGAATAAGAAACCCGGGAAGCGGGAGGTCCAGGCCGCCTCGCTCCCCGGGTCCGTTCAGTCCTTTTCGGTCTCTACAGACCGCGAACCTTCCAGCCGTCCCGGTAGCGCCGGCGCAGGTAGGTGTTGGCCTCGCGGTTGTTGGTGAACCGGAGGCGGTCGGCGTTCCACTCGAGGGTCTGCCCGGGGAACCGGTTGGCCACGTTGGCCAGGAGGACGGCCTCCGTCAGGGGCCCGGAGAAGTCGAAGTTGGCCTCGGCCACGCCGTTGCCGAGGGCGGCCTCGACGAACTCGTGGTAGTGGTTCTTCGGTTCGAGGTCGGGCTTGGGATAATTCTGGAACTTATCCGTGGGATGAAGCTGGGGCTCGCCCACGTGCGGCAGGACCAGCGTGCCGTCTTCGCCGATGATCATGGAGCCGCTGGGCGGGAGTTCGTAGTCCTGCGGCAGGTGGGGCGACAGGTCCTTCGACGGCTGCTTGCCGCCGTCGCGCCAGGTGGCCTCGATGGTCTTGCCCACGGTGAGATCGGTGCCGGGGAAGACGTATTGGGCCTCGATCCATCCCGGCCACACCTCGTCGCTGACGCTCTCCGCTTCCACCGTGATGGTGAGCGGCGCGCCGATGCCCAGGGCCGTGAACACGGGATCGAAGATGTGGCAGCCGAAGTCGCCCGTGGCGCCCCCGCCGAAATCGCGCCAGCACCGCCACCAGAAGGGGTGGTAAATCTTGTCCTTGTAGGGCCGTTCCGGCGCCACGCCGAGCCAGAGATCCCAGTCCACGTGTTCGGGCACGGGGTCCGCCCCTTCGGGCCGCTTCTTGTCCTCGGTGGTGTAGGTGGCGGCGCTCCAGGAATGCCACTCCTTCACCTTGCCGATGGCGCCTTCCTTTATCCAGTGCACGGCCGTGCGGTAGTAGTCGTGGGAGTGGATCTGGATGCCCATCTGGGTGGCGACCCCCTTCTTGCGGGCCGCCCGGGTGAGCTTGCGCGCCTCGTACACCTCGTGGGTCAGGGGTTTCTCGCAGAACACGTGCAGACCCATCCGTATGGCGGCCATAGCCGCCGGCGCGTGCATGTGGTCCGGCGTGGCCACGTTCACCGAATCGAGGTTGCCCTCCTCCTTGTCGAGCATCTCGCGCCAGTCGCGGTAGAGCCGGGCCCCGGGGAACATCTCGGCGCCCTTCTGCAGCATGTTTTCGTCGATGTCGCACAGCGCCACCACGTCCACCTTGTCGCTGCTGTGGATGTTGCCCAAGCCGTAGGTGCCCTGGCCGCCCACGCCGATGGCCGCGTGCTGCAGCCGGCTCGACGGCGGCGCCGCCAGGCTGAACCGCGTGATTATCAGGGGAGCCGCCGCCCCCGCCGCCATCTGCCCCAGAAAGGTCCGTCGTGTCACTTGCTTCATCGTCGAGACTCCCGGCTGCCCGTTCCAATCGTTCCCCAAAGAAATACAGCTTTGAATCTACTCGAAAGCGCGGCAAACCGCAACCGAACGGCCTCGGAATCGGTCGCCCCCGCGTCGGACCGCTCTACGCCAGTATGGGACGTATGACCTCGCCGGCGACGTCGGTAAGGCGGAAACGGCGGCCCTGGAAACGGTAGGTGAGCCGTTCGTGATCGATGCCGAGCAGGTGCAGCAGGGTGGCGTGGAAATCGTGGACGTGGACGGGGTTCTCGACGATGTTGTACCCGAAGGGGTCGGTCTGGCCGTAGCTGATGCCGGGCTTGACGCCGCCGCCGGCCAGCCACGCGGTGAAGCAGCGGGGATGGTGGTCGCGGCCGTAGTTGTCGGCGGTGAGGACGCCCTGGGAATAGTTGGTGCGGCCGAATTCCCCGCCCCACACCACCAGGGTGTCGTCGAGCATCCCCCGCCGCTTGAGATCGCGAACGAGGGCCGCCGAGGCCTGGTCGGTCTCCTTGCACTGGACGGGCAGGGTTTTGGGCAGGTCGCCGTGGTGGTCCCAGTCGCGGTGGAAAAGCTGGATGAACCGGACGCCCCGCTCCGCCAGCCGCCGGGCCAGGAGGCAGTTGGCGGCGAAGGTGCCGGGCTCGCGCGAATCGGGGCCGTATTCCTCGAAGACGCTGTCGGGCTCGTCCGACAGGTCCGTGACCTCGGGCACGGAGGTCTGCATGCGGAAGGCCATCTCGTACTGTTCGATGCGGGCCTCGAGTTCCGTGTCGCCCGTGCGGGCCAGCTTCAATTCGTGCAGTTCCCGGACGCGGTCGAGCAGTTGCCGCCGGCTTTCGCCGCTGACGCCGTCGGGGTTGCCGAGGTAGAGCACGGGGTCGGCGCCGGCGCGGAACTGGACGCCCTGGTGGGTCGAGGGGAGAAATCCGCTGCCCCACAGGCGCGAATACAAGGGCTGGCCGCTCTTGCCCTTGGTGACCAACACGACGAAGGCGGGCAAGTTCTCGTTCTCCGTGCCGAGGCCGTAGCTCAGCCAGGCCCCCATGGACGGACGGCCCGACAACTGCGAGCCCGTGTTGAAGAAGGTGATGGCGGGGTCGTGGTTGATGGCTTCGGTGTAGAGGGACTTGATGAAGCACAGGTCGTCCACCACGCCGGCCGTGTGGGGCAGAAGCTCGCTGACCCACGCGCCGCATTGGCCGTGTTGGGCGAATGAGAAAGCCGAGCCCGCCAGGGGCAACGAGGCCTGGTGGACCGACATGCCCGTGAGCCGCTGGCCCTGGCGCACCGAATCGGGCAGCTCCTGACCGTTCATCTCGTTGAGCAGGGGCTTGTAGTCGAAGAGGTCCATCTGCGACGGCCCGCCCGACATGAAGAGATAGATGATGCGGCGGGCCCGGGGAGCGAAGTGGGGCCCGCCCGGCAGCCCTTCGGTTGCCGCGGCCGTGGCTTCGGGCGACAGGAGCGAGGCCAGGGCGATGCCGCCCAGGCCCATGCCGACGCGGTTGAGGAATTCCCGCCGGCTGAGTCCGGCGGCGGGATCGGGTCCGGTGCAGAGACAGGGTTTCGGGTTCATGGCTTGAACTGAAACTCCTCGAAGTTCATTACGGCCTGGGCCACGGCGGTGCCGGCCGCCACGGCGACGGGATCGAGCGCCGTCGACGCCGGCTTTTCGCCTACGGAGAGGTACGCGCGGGCCCCCTCCGGCTCCGCACGGAAAAAGGCATACTGCTCGTTGTACGCCGCGCACAGCACCTCGAGCTCTTCGGGCAGGGGCGCGCGGCTGGTGAGGATGCGGAACAGGGCCTCCACCCGGCCCTCGACGTCGTCGGGATGGCGCGCCGTCACCCGCTCGGACAGGGCCCGGGCCGCCTCGACGAACTGGGGATCGTTGAGCAGGACCAGGGCCTGCAACGGCGTGGCGGTGACCTCGCGCCGCACCACGCAGACCTCCCGGTTCGGCGCGTCGAAGGTCACCATCGACGGCGGCGGCGAGGTCCGTTTCCAGAAGGTGTAGAGGCTGCGCCGGTACAGGCCGTCGCCGGTGTCGGGCTCGTACGTCATGGGCCCCACCTCTTCCCAGAGTCCCGGCGGCTGGTACGGCTTCACGCTGGGGCCTCCGACGACGGGCACCAGCAATCCACTCGCGGCCAGGGCGTTGTCGCGCAGCAGCTCGGCGGTCAGGCGTCCGTGGGGCCCCCGGGCCAGCAAGACGTTGCCGGGGTCGCGCTCCTCGAGCTCGGGCCGCACGTCCGAGGCCTGCCGGTAGGTCGACGAAGTCACGATGAGGCGATGCAGGCCCTTGAGGTCCCAGCCGGACGCGATGAAATGGCCTGCGAGCCAGTCGAGCAGCTCGGGGTGGGACGGCGGCCGGCCCTGGACGCCGAAGTCTTCCTGGGTGAGGACGAGTCCCTGGCCGAAGAAGAGCTGCCAGTACCGGTTGACGGCGACGCGGGCGGTCAGGGGGTTGCGCCGGTCCACGAGCCATTGGGCGAGTCCGAGCCGGTTCCGGGGATATTCCTTCGGGAAGGGCAGAACGGCGTCGGGCGTGTCGGGCTCGACGGGCACGGTCTTCTGGTCGTAGGCGCCGCGGGCCAGGAGGTAGGCGGGGCGGCGTTGCGGCAGTTCCCGCATCACCATGATTTCCGGCAGGGTCTCGACGAAAGCGGCCTCTTCGGCGCGGGCGGCGGCGAGGGCCTGCCGGGCTTCGCGAAGGGGCTCGTCCACGGCGGCTCGGTAGTATTCCCGCAGCAGCTCGATCGTTTCGGGCGCGTCCGGCTGCGCGGTCCGCAGGGCATCGATCCGCGCGGCCGCGTCCTCTCCCCGGGCCAGGGCCTGGATCTCGAGGGCCGACAAGGCGCGGTCGAAGGCGTAGAACTCGTCGATCGACCCGCCTTTGAATCCCACGTCGCGGAAGCGCGCCCCCAGGATGAGGGCGGGTTTGATCTCGGGATTCTCGTAGCGGATGGTTTTGAAAAGGTTGTCGCGGACGGCGTGCAGGGCGACGGGCTCGCCGTTGACGTAGATGCGCACGCCCGCGGCCCGGCTCGACCCGTCGTAGGTCACCGCCAGGTGGACCCACTCGCCGAGGCGCAGGGGTTCCGCGGCCTGGACCCGGACGGCGTTGCCCGGCCAGAAGTGGACGAGGCTGAAGGTGGGCCGGCCGTCGCGCAGGAGCAGCTCGTAGCCGCGGCTGGCGGCGTCGGTCTCGGCCAGGGTGCGGTGGACCACGACGGTGTGGGGCACGTGCTCGGTCCGGCGCAGCCACAGGGCCAGGGTGAAGGCGTCGGTGCGCTCGAAATCGGCCGCGCCTTCGCTTTCGACGCTGCTGTCGCCCGAGAACCGCACCGCCCGGCCGACGACGCCCTCGACGGATTCGGGCGCCCATTTCAGCACGGCGGGACGGTCGGGCGCAGCGTCGTCGGGCGTCTTCTCCTCGGCCATGTCTTCGAAGGCGAAGTGGACGACGGGCCGGGCCGACGGCACGGCGCGATCCGGATCGGCCTCCCACGCCGCGAACCGCTCCTCGGCTCCGTCGACGGCGGCCCGGGCCGCGGCTTCCCGCTCGTCGACGGCCTGTTTCAGGGCCTCGTGGGCCGCCCGTTGCTCGTCGTCGTACAGCAGCAGACTGGGAGAGGGAATGGCGTCGGTGAAGTGGGAATAGAGGCCGGCTTCGTCGATGCTGTTGAAGAAGGCGGAGAATTCGTAGAAATCCCGCTGGGT
This sequence comes from uncultured Nitrospiraceae bacterium, assembly GCA_964452795.1. GTDB lineage: Bacteria > Hydrogenedentota > Hydrogenedentia > Hydrogenedentales > SLHB01 > CAYVOE01. The sequence goes on along the minus strand of CAYVOE010000017.1, from coordinate 4,109 downwards.
AATGGGGTCGAACTTGTGGTCGTGGCAGCGGGCGCACTCCATGGTCAGGCCCAGCATGGTCGTGGCCACGGTTTGGGTGCGGTCGGCCACGTACTCGAGGCGAAACTCCTCTTCGATGCTTCCGCCCTCGTTGGTCTGGCGATGGAGGCGGTTGAAGGCCGTCGCCAGAACCTGGTCCTGGGTGGGCTCGGGCAGGAGGTCGCCCGCGAGCTGGTACGTGATGAACCGGTCGTAGCTCAGATTGGAGTTGAAGGCCCGAATGACCCAGTCGCGCCAGGGCCACACCGCGCTGTTCCGGTCGTTCTGATACCCGTAGCTGTCGGCGTAGCGGGCGGCGTCGAGCCAGTCGTAGGCCATACGTTCGCCGTAGGCCGGCGAGGCCAGAAGGCGATCCACGGCCCGCTCGTACGCGTCGGGACTGTCGTCGGCGAGGAAGGCGTCCAGTTCCTCGAGCGTGGGAGGCAGGCCCGTGAGGTCGAAGGTCGCCCGGCGCAGGAGGGTGGCCTTGTCGGCGGGCGGCGCCGGCGCGATCCCCTCCTTCCGAAGCCGCTCGAGGACGAAGGCGTCGATGGGGTTTCGGATCCAGCCGTGGGGGTCGTCCACCGCGGGCGGCGCGGTGTCGGGGATGGGAATGAAGGACCAGTGGGGCTCGTATTCCGCGCCCCCGTCGATCCACGCGCGCAGGGCCTCGATCTGCTCCGGAGTCAGGGACCGGTTCGAGTCGGGCGGCGGCATTTTCTCGTCGGCGTCGGTGCTGGTGATGCGGCGGATGAGCTCGCTCTCGTCGGCGTTGCCGGGGACGAAGGCGTCGCGCTCGAGGGCCACGCTCCGATCGTCGAGGCGCAGGCCGGCCTTGCGCTGAGCGCCGTCCGGACCGTGGCAGGTGAAGCAATTTTCCGAAAGGATCGGCCGAATGACGCGGTTGAAGGACGGCTCGGCCCCGGCGGCGAGGCCGGCGGTCAGACAGAACGGGACCAACACGAATACTGCGGTGCGACTTGCGGAAGGCCTCATGAGTGCCGTCTCCAACACCTCGCGCGGGCGGACAATGCCGGACAGTGTGCGACTAGCATGGCCGATTCCGCCGGGGGAGTCAATCCACGGCCGCCGCCGCGCGAATTGGAGCGGACTCGTTTATCAGGCGGGTTTCCGGGCGGCCACGAGCATGTCCCGGCCGGTGAGGGGCTCGTCGGCGCGCGAATCGTAGCCGTTGAAGGTGCGCAGATCGGCGAAACCCGCCTGCCGCAGGAAGTACTGCAGCTCCGGGAGGGTGAGGATGGCGCAGTGGTGCGTCTTGCTGAGGCGGACGGGCGCTTCGTCGGGCTTTTCGTACTCGAATTCGTCGATCTGGGTCCATACGTGCCGGTGGAAATCGACGCGGAAATGCTGGATCCGGCGGGCCGAAAGGCCGCGGAAGGGCTTCGACATCTCCCGGAACTCCTGGAAGTGCTTGAGAAGCCAGACGAAGTTGGCGATGTCGAGAAAGAGGACGCCGCCGGGGCGCAGGGCGCGGTGCATCCGGCGCAGGGCTTCCACCCGCTCCTCCACCTCAAGGAGGTAGGAGAAAGGTCCGTTGATGGAGACGATGAGGTCAAAGGCCTGCTCGTCGTCGATGTCGTTGAACCCGCCGGGGCGCACCTCGACGCCCGGCGAGGACCCGTTCTCGTCGTCGGCCCGGGCAAGGAAATCGGCATCGGGCTCGAGGCCCACCGCCTCCCAGCCCCGGTCGCGGAAGGCCCGCAGCATGCGGCCGGGTCCGCAGCCCACGTCGAGCACGCGGGGCGGACACGGCGCGCCGTAGGCGTCGACCAGCCACATGAGGAATTGCGTCACCGGCTCGGGATCTTTGTCGAAGACCGCATACAGGTCGCTGTGCAGATTTGTCATAGGAAGCTCCGGAAGGATGGTTGACTGTGGCGATCCGTCGTTCGTCCCCCGGTCCCTCGGGCGGGGGTGAATCGGCGGGATCGGCGGACTGGAGTTCCCGGCCACTCGCCGGGGTTGTTATAATCGCGAAATGGCAACGAAGTGGGCAAGACTCAGCGACATCACCCCCGACAAGATGACTCCGATGCTTCGCCAGTACCTCCAGGCGAAGGCGGAGAGCGGGGACTCCCTCCTGTTTTTTCGGATGGGAGATTTCTACGAACTGTTCTTTGAAGACGCCATCGAGGCCTCCGAGATCCTGGGGCTGACCCTGACCTCGCGGGACGGCGCGAACAAGGGCGACCGGGTGCCGATGGCGGGCGTGCCGGTGCGCGCCGTGGACGGATACGTGGCGCGCCTCATCAAGGCGGGGCGCACCGTCACCATCTGCGAGCAGGTCGAGGATCCGAAGGAAGCCAAGGGCGTCGTGAAACGGTCCGTGGTGCGCACGGTGACGCCGGGCACCGTCATGGAGCCCGACCTCCTCGAGGAAACGTCGAACAACTACCTGGCGGCGCTGCGCATCGAAGACGACCGGGCGGGGCTCGCCTTCGTCGACGTGACCACGGGCGAATTCCTCGCGGCCCAGATCGACACGGACGTGGAACGGACCCTGGTCGACGAGCTGACGCGGATGGCGCCCGTCGAGGTCCTGGTGCCGGCGTCTTTCGAAGGCGGACTCGAGGAGGGCCTGCGGCGGCGCTTCGCCGGGGTGGCCTTCACCACGTGTCCCGACGACGCCTTCGACCGCGAGGCGGCCGACGAACGAGTGCGCGAGGAGTTCGGCCTCTCGACGCTCAAGGGCGTGGGCCTGCACGACGCGCCCCAGGCCCTCGAGAGCGTCGGTGCGGCCCTCGACTACATCAAGCGGACCCAGCGCGACACGGTGCCCCACCTGCGCCTGCCGCGGCGCTACAGCCCCGGCAACTACGTGGTCCTCGACGGCAATACCCAGCGCAACCTCGAGCTCGTCGAGTCGCTGGCCGACAAGAAGCGGCGGGGAACCCTCCTGAGCGTGCTGGATCGCACCCTGACCAGCATGGGCGCGCGCAAGATCCGCCACTGGATCCTCCATCCCCTGGTGGACGTCCACGAGATCCAGGAACGCCTCGACGCCGTCGACGAGTTGTTCAACGACGCGGCCCGACGCCTCGAGCTGCGCGAGGCCCTGCGCGGCGTGGCCGACCTCGAGCGGCTCCTGGGGCGGATCACGGCCCGGACGGGCAACGCCCGCGACGTCAAGGCCCTGGGCGCGTCCCTCGAGCGCGTGCCGGGGCTCAGAGCGGCCCTTGCGGGCGCCCAGTCCTCCCTGTTGGCGAGCCTGCGCGACGGCCTCGACGAGCTCTAAGACGTGGCCGGCTGGATCGGCGAGGCCGTGGTCGACACGCCTCCCGCCACCTTGATGGAAGGCAATCTGATCAAGGATGAGTACAACGAGGAGCTGGACCGGCTCCGCGACCTGGTGCGGGGCGGCCGCGACTGGATCGCCACGCTCCAGCGCGAGGAGAGCGCCCGCACGGGCATCTCGAACCTCAAGGTGGGCTACAACAAGGTGTTCGGTTACTATATCGAAGTAACCCGCGCCCAGGCCCATCTGGTGCCGCCGGACTACGAGCGCAAGCAGACCCTGGTGAACGCCGAGCGCTACGTGACGCCCACGCTCAAGTCCCGCGAGGAGGAGATCGTCACCGCCCAGGACCGCATGCAGAAGCTCGAGTACGATCTCTTCGTGGACCTGCGCGAACGCATCTCGGACGAGGCCCGCCGCATCCAGGAAACGGCCGACGCCCTCGCCACCGTCGACGTGCTCCTGTCCTTCGCCGAGACGGCCGCGGCCCAGGGGTATGTGAAGCCCGAGGTGGACGTCTCGAACGAGCTGCGGATCCAGGACGGGCGCCATCCCGTGGTCGAGGACCTCATGGCACGGGGCACCTTCGTGCCCAACGATACCGTGCTCGACCCCGACCGCGCCTTCCTCCAGATCGTCACGGGGCCGAACATGGCGGGCAAGTCGACGTACCTGCGCCAGGTCGCCCTCATCACGCTCATGGCCCAGATCGGGAGCTTCGTCCCGGCGGCCCGGGCCAAAGTGGGCGTGGTGGACCGCATCTTCACCCGGGTGGGCGCCTCCGACAATCTGGTCCGAGGCGAAAGCACCTTCATGGTTGAGATGATCGAGACGG
>CAYVOE010000016.1:11876-24141 GCA_964452795.1 uncultured Nitrospiraceae bacterium | reverse complement strand
CGCACCGAAATTCACGCACACGGGCGTCCCATGCTTCGAATTCAGGGGAAAAGGGCGGGTCGCGGCGCCGCGTTCGGGCCGGCGGGCCGGCTGAGCCCGGCAACATCTCGGGTGCATTGACAGGGTGGGACGTGTTGGCGCGTCCCCTAGGGGCGACGGTTTTCTGACTCTGCCGCGCACGGAGGCGCCGTAGCATTGGGCAACTCGCAAGATCCACGGGAACCGGATTCCGCGCCGTCCTCCGATCCGTATGCGGGTTCCGGCGAGGGCGAGCACCTCACCAACGACGATATCGAGGCGCTTCTGCGCGAAATGGGCGGAGTCGGCGCGCCGACGAGCGATGCCGCCGCGGAATCGCCGCGCCCGGATCTGCTCAGCAACGAGGATATCGCGGCCCTCTTTGAAGACGTGGCGCCTTCCGAGCCCGAACCCTCGCCGCCTTCTTCCGCCGAGCCGATTCCCGATCCGCCTCCGGCTCCGGAAGAGCCATCGTCGCACCGGGATGCGCCCGACCTGCTGTCGCCGGAGGACCTCGAGAGCCTTCTGGCCGATTCCGATGTCCTGGCGTCGGCTTCCGACGACGAACCGCCCGTAGAGCCGCCGTCCGACGAGATCTCGGCCGACGACATCGACGCCCTGGTCGCTCGGTTCGGCGCCGACGCGCCCCCTGCGACGCCGCCCGCGAAGCCTCCGGCGCCCGCGTCCCCGGCGCCGCCGGACCCAAAGGGGCCGTCCGAAGACCTCCTGCCCCAGGACATGATCGATTCCCTGCTGCAGGAGACGCGCCCGGCCCCGCCGGCGGCCGCGGAGCCGCCCGAGGAGCCTGCTGCGTCTCCAGCGCCGCCCGAGTCGGCAGAGGCCGTGTCGCCGCCCGCGCCGCTTCCGGCCGAAGATCAGCCCGATCCCGCGCCGGTGCCGCGCCGCCGAATGTCCCTGTCGGCCAAAGCGACGGTCTCCCTCGCGGTCGGCCTGGTGACGACGGGCATCCTCTTCGCCTATCTTCAGAGCCATCCCTATCGGATTCCGGAGTGGGCTTCCCTGTCCGCGACGGCGGACGCCGAGGCGGGAGAGGGCGGGCCGGCGTCCGCACCGCTCGAGGCTTCCGGCGACCCTGCGGACGAGGTCGCAACCTTCGATCAATTGGAGCAGCAGTACCGGGTACTGCCGAAAGACGCCAAGATACCGGTGGTTCGGGCGTTGCAGGACCGAATCGATCGGGCCATAGCGGCGGCGCCCACGGACCCGCGCGTGCCCGAGGCCCTGTCGTGGAAGGCCCGTCTGTACCTCGTTGCGGAGATGCCGCAAGCGGCGCGCGACGTGTTCCGCGAGGTCATCGCCGACTACCCCGAGTCTCCTGCCGCGGAGGACGCCTTCATCGAGGCGGCTCGCACCGCCCTGGAAGTGGGGCAGCCCGCCGATGCCCTCCGCCTGTCCGCGGGTTTCCTCGAGAAATACCCCGACTCCGAGCGGATCGGCGAGGCGCAGTTGCTGCTCGGCGAGGCTCATGCCGCTGCGGGCGACCGCGAAGCCGCCCGCGAGTTGCTGCAGAAGGTGGCCCAGGATCATCCCGACTCGCCCCTCGGAGCCGATGCCTTCGCCCGTCTCGGGCAGTTCGCCTTCGACGAGGGAAGCTACGACGAGGCGATCCGCCTCCTCGAGACGCGCCTCGAGACCGCCACGCGGATCGCCGGCAACGACCGCATCTATCTGCAGCTGGCCCGGGCCCACCGCGCCCAGGGGCAGTTGGACGAAGCGGAGCAGGTGTTGCGGGAATTGGTGGATTTCTTCCCCGACAGCCCCGTGCTCCCCGAGGCCATGGTGGAGCTGAGCCGTCTCCTCGACGACCGGGGGAAGCGGAGCGAAGCCGTCCGCATCGCCCGCCAGGCCCAGCAGCGGTATCCCGACGACGCCGACGTCCTGGCCGAAGCGGGTCGACTGCTCGCCGAGGTAGGGGACACGGTATCGGCGGCGGAAACGCTGTCGGCCGCCGGAGAGGTCGGAGGCGGCGACCCGGTGCTCCTGCTTGACGCGGCCCGGCAACTGCGGGCGTCGCACCGGATCGAAGAGGCCCTCGAGACCTACGACCGGCTCGAGACCGAGTTTGCGACGACTCCCCAGGCGATCGAGGCCGGAATCGAAACGGCCCGGCTGCGGTACGGTCTCGGCGAACCGCGCGCGGCCCTGGCGAAACTGGAAGACCTGGCCGACCGGACCCGGGGCCGGGTGCAGCATCCCCACGTGCTCGAGGCGCTTGCCGCGATGTACCGCGACGTGGGCCTGCGCGAGCGCAGCGCCCGCCTCTACAGAGAAGCCGCCGCCGAATCCGAGCCGGACGAGCACGAGCTGCGGGCCCGGGCGGCCGTGGCCCTGTTCGAGGCCGGGGCGGAGGAAGACGGGCTGGCGGTGGCACGGCGGGTCGACCCGGCGCTTCTGTCCGACGAGACGGCCTATCGGTTCCTGATGGCTCACGGCGCCACCCTGCTCCGGGCCGATTCCGAATCGGCCATCGCCCGGATGGAGGAGGCCTACCGTCGTTTTCCCGAGCTTCGCACCGCCCAAGACGAGCAGAGGCTGCTGAAGGCCTACCTCGTCCTCGACCGAATCGCCGCCGCCCGCGCCGTGGTGTCCGACATCGAGGCCCGGGTCCAGGCGGTGCCCGTGGACGCGCCGCGCCTCCTGAAGGCGGCCTCCGTCTTCGGCGATCACCTCTACCGCCGGGGCGACTTCCGGGCCGCCGCCGATGCCTATGCCCTGGGCGTCGACGCCAACCGGGGCTTCGACGCGAGCCTCGACCGGACCTGGTGCGAATACCAATGGGCCGGCGCGCTGCTTCGGCTCGAGGAGTTCGCCGAAGCCCTGCCTCTCCTGGAGCAGGTGGCCGAATCGGACTCCCCGTGGAGCGAGACGGCCCGTCTCAAGGCGGAATGGGCGAAGACCGAACTAAGGCGACGGGGTCAGTCGGCGCCGGTCTCCGATGCCGCCCCCCGGGAGGGATGACATGAACCCTGCGACCCGTTCCCGCCGGATGCGCGAATGCCTGGAGCGGCAGGTGGCCGTGCTCGAAGGCATGCTGCGCGACCTCGAATCGCTGGAATCGGACATGGAGTCGGGGCATTTCGACCGGCTCGCTATGCTCCAGGAGGCCCACCGCCTCCAGACCCGCGCCCTCGAAGAGGAATTTAACGTGCTGAGCCGGGAGTGGGAGTCGTCCGCCGGCGCCGACGAAGCCGAGAGGGCCTCTTTGCGCGGCCTGGCGCGGCACGCGGCCGATCTCGCCGCCCGGGTAGCCGAGCGCCAGGAACAGGGACGGGCCCTGGCCGACGCCCATCGGGCCCAATTGCAGCAGGAATGGGATACCCTTCGCCGCGGCCGCGGCATGCTGGGGAAATACGGAACCGGAGGCGACGGGGCCGACGCCTCCTTCATCGATAGAAAAGCATGAGCGAACCCGCCGTAGACATGCAGGCCCTCGCCCAGGCCTTCCAGGTTTTCACCCAGACCACCCGGACCATGGAGGAGTCGTTCCGGCGGCTCGAGGCCCGGGTGCAGGAGCTGGATCGGGAACTGGCCGAGAAGAACCGCGAACTGGCCGTCACCACCGACTATCTCAACAGCATACTCGACAGCATGTCGGACGGCGTGATCGCGGTGGATACGGAAGGGGTGATATCCACGTTCAACCGGGCCGCGGCCGACATCCTCGGATTCTCAGCGGAGGAAGTCCGGGGCCGCCCCTTCGGCGACATCTTCGGCCGATCCTTCTCGGTGGGCCGGGGTCGACGCTTCACGGAACTCACGGCCCGCGACGGCAAGAAGATACCCGTGAGCGAAAAGGACTCGCCCATGTCCGACCGCGCAGGCAGCCGCATCGGGACCGTCAAGGTCTTCCAGGACCTCACGGAGATCGAGTCCCTGCGCGAACAGGTCCGGCGCAAAGACCGGCTGGCCGCCCTCGGCGAGATGGCCGCCACCGTGGCCCACGAGATCCGGAATCCCCTGGGCGGCATCCGGGGTTTCGCGGCGCTCCTGGCCCGCGACATCGAGGAGGACGATCCACGGTCGCGGCTCGTGGGGCGCATTCTCCGGGGCACCCAGGATCTCGACAACGTGGTGACGCAGTTGCTCGAGTACACGCGACCCCTCCAACCGCGCATACGGCCCGTGCCGTGCGGCGAGGTGGTGGCGAGTGCATTGAACTACATCGAGGCGCATCCGGACATCGTCATCCGCAGCGAAGTACCGCCCGACCTGCGCATGATGGCCGACCCCGACCTGATGCGGCAGGTGATCCTCAATATCGTTCTGAACGCGGTACAGAGCATCGCCGGCGCGGGGGAGGTCACCATTTCGACGGAAGCGGGCAACGATTTCATGGCGGTCGTGGTGAACGATACGGGGTGCGGCATGACGCCGGACCAGTTGGAGAAGGTGTTCTCGCCCTTCTTCACGACGAAGGAGAAGGGGACGGGCCTGGGGCTGGCCCTGGCCACGAAGATCGTAGAGGGCCACGGCGGTTCACTCGACGCCCGGAGCACGCCGGGCGAGGGTTCGACGTTCTGGATTCGCATCCCAAGGGCGGAATGAGGAGCTATGGCGAAGTCGCGCATTCTGGTGGTGGACGACGAAGCGCTCATGCGCGAATACGTCGAGGAAGCCCTGATCCGGGCGGGATATCAGGTGGACAGCGCGGGAGGAGGGCGTGAAGCCCTGGCCGCGCTGGCCGACCACGGCTACGACGTGGTGGTCACCGATCTCAAGATGGCACCCATGGACGGGCTCGAGGTGGTGGCCCGGGTGCGCGAGATCAGCCCCGAGACCCGGTGCATCGTGATGACCGCCTACGGCACCATCGAGACCGCCGTCGCGGCGCTCAAGGAAGGGGCCGACGACTACATTCTGAAACCCTTCGCGCCGGACGCCATCGAGCTGGCCGTGGCACGCGCCCTGGACCGAGCCCGCCTCGCCCAGGAAAACCGCTACCTGCGGGACGAGCTCAGCCACGAGCTCGGCTTCGGCAACATGATTGGCGACAGCCCGGCCATGCGCAAGGTCTACGACGACATCGGCAAAGTCGCCAGCAGCCGCGCCACGGTGCTGATTCGCGGCGAGAGCGGCACCGGCAAGGAACTGGTGGCGCGGGCCATCCACTACGGCGGCGCGCGCCGCGACAAGCTCTTCATCAAGGTCAACTGCGCCGCCTTGTCGGCCGGGCTCCTCGAGAGCGAACTCTTCGGTCACGAGAAAGGCGCCTTCACCGGAGCCCACGAGCGCAAGATCGGCCGGTTCCAACTGGCGGATACGGGGACATTGCTCCTGGACGAGGTAAGCGAGATCGGCATCGAGCTTCAGCCCAAGCTGCTGCGGGCGCTCCAGGAGCGCGAGTTCGAGCGCGTGGGCGGGACCCAGCCCATCTCCGTGGACACCCGCATCGTCAGCACGTCGAACCGCAACCTCGAGCAGGCCGTGGAGGAAGGCCGCCTCCGCGAGGACCTGTTCTTCCGACTCAACGTCATCGCCATCCAGTTGCCACCCCTGCGGGCGCGTCGCGAGGACATACCGGCCCTGATGGACCATTTCCTCCGACGGTTCGTGCAGGAGAACGGCCGCAACATCACCGGTTTCAGCGACGCGGCCCGTCGGCTGTTCCTCGAGTACGACTGGCCCGGCAACGTGCGGGAGTTGCAGAACGCCATCGAGCGGGCCGTGGTCCTGTCGTCGGACCCCGTGCTCGAGCCCGAACATTTCGCGCTGGGGCTGCGCCGCGAGCGGACCGTGAACGGCGACGCCGTCTCCGTGCCCGTCGGCACCACCGTCGCCGCCATGGAGAAGGAGCTGATCCTGCGCACCCTCGAGCACTGCAAGCAGAACCGCACCCGCGCCGCCGAGATCCTCGACATCAGCGTCCGGACCCTGCGCAACAAGCTGAAGGAATACGGCCAGACCGCCTGACCGAAGTCTCCGCATCGCCCCATTGCGCCACCGGGTCATTCGGAACTCGCCGCCCGCCGTACCCGACGTAGAACTACGAGGGCTGCGCTCAACAGGCCCATATCACATTGCCTAGCCGCGTAGGACTGCGGGGACTTCGCTCAAAGGGTTTATGTGAGATAGCCTACCCGTCGCAGAACGACGAGGACTGCGCAAGACAGGACCGTGAGGTTGCCCCTCCCCGTCATTGCGAGCCCCCAAGCCGCTTGCGCGGCCGCCATGATGAATGAAAACGCTTCACGTAGCGCCGCAGTACCAGCAGTTCTCGCAGGTTCAAGCCGCATTTTCGGAGTAGGAGCGGGCCGCTGTGGGGGTGCAGGAGTACGGAGGAGCAGCCTCTGGTCGCGTCTATACCTCCGGTGGGCGTCCAGCCAGGAGCGACGCGGCAATCTCACATGAGCCAATGATCCTTGTCCGCGAAGTCATCGTCCTACCATAGGTAAAGATTGCCGCGTCGCTCTATCGGGGCGCCCACAGACGGAACGAGCAGAAGTGACGTAAACCCGCCTTTCGTATGGACTTCCACAGAATGCCGCTCCTCGCAATGACGGGAGGGGCATCGCGAGGACCTCGTTATGCGCAGGCCTCGTAGTCCTCCGACAGGTGGAGCTGGAGGCCGGGCGAGGCGGTGCTGCGTCATCGGCGGGCCAATCTGCGGCGGGCGTGGCCGCCGGTTGCCCTGTGCGGGGAATGCGTGGTAGAGTCCGGCCGTTTCCTCATGCGAAAGGAATCCCCCATGAAAGCCGTGAGATGGTATGCGCCGCGCGACATGCGCGTGGTCGAGGTCCCCAAGCCCGTGCCGAAGCCCCATGAGGCCCTGGTCCGCGTACGCTCGATTGGCGTGTGCGGTTCCGACATGCATTATTACGAAGAGGGCCGCATCGGCGCGCAGGTCATCCGGGAGCCCCTGATCCTGGGCCACGAGTACGCGGGCGTGGTGGAAGAGGTGGGCGCCGAAGCCGATCCGTCGCTGGTGGGGCGGCGCGTGGCCGTCGAGCCGGGCATCCCCTGCCTGACCTGCGAATGGTGCCGCAAAGGCCATTACAACGTGTGCCTGGGCATGAGCTTCCCCGGCGGGCCCGGCCACGACGGCGCCTTGTGCGAGTACATCGCGGTGCACCATGCCTTCTGCTTTCCCATTCCCGACTCCATGAGCTTCGACGAAGCCGCCATGGTGGAGCCCCTCGCGGTTGCCGTCCATTCGATCGAATTGGCCGGCATCAAGCCCGGCGAGACCGCCGCGGTCCTGGGCCTGGGGCCCATCGGCCTGCTGGTGGCGCAGGTGGCGCGACTGGCCGGCGTGAGTCTGCTGATCGGCTCCGACCTGCTGGACTACCGCGTCGAAGCCGGTCGCCAGAACGGTGTCGATGTGGCTTTCAACGCGTCGGAGCTCGACACCGTGAAGACCGTGATGGAAGCCACCAACGGCCGGGGCGTGGACGTGGCCTTCGACGCCGCCCGTTCCTCCGCCACGCCGGATCTCGCGTGCCGCATCGTGCGCCCTGCGGGGCGGGTCATCCTCACCGGCATCTCCGGCCAGGAGCACGACCCCTTCCCGGTCGGCATCGCGCGGCGCAAAGAGCTCACCCTTCAGTTCTGCCGGCGTTTCCGGTGGAATTTCCCCACGGCCATCCAGCTCATCGCCACCGGCCGAGTGAACGTCCGGCCCCTGATCACCCACTCGTTCTCGCTCGAACGGACCTGCGAGGCCTTTGAGCTCGTCTCCCGTTTCGAGGACAAGGTGCTCAAGGCCTCCATCGACCAGTAGTCCCGGTTCCGCTTACCGTCGAATTGATTGCTACGCGGCGGTTTCGCGAAAGGCCGCGATGGCCGTCTCGAGGCCCTCGTCGTCGATGTCGAGATGGAACACCACGCGAATGCGGCGCGGGCCCGTCGCAAGGACCCACACGTTGCGTTCGCGCAGGCGGTCGACGGCGGCCGCGGCATCGGGCACGTCGACGTACACGATGTTGGTGGGAGAGGGGAGGGGGATGGCCAGCCCCGGCGCACCTTCGAGGGCTTCGCGAAATTGGCGCGCCCGTCGATGGTCGTCGGCGAGCCGGTCGACGTGGTTCTCGAGGGCATAGAGGGCACCCGCCGCCAGCACACCCGCCTGACGCATGCCTCCGCCCAGCATCTTGCGGAACCGATGGGCCTGCTCGATGGTGGCGACGTCTCCGACCAGGACGGAGCCCACGGGTGCGCCCAGTCCCTTCGAGAAACAGAAGGAAATGGTGTCGAGGTGGCGGGCGAACTCGGCCGCCGGCAGACCCGACGCCACCACGGCGTTGAAGAGGCGCGCGCCGTCGCAGTGGACCCGAAGCCCGGCCTCGTGCGCCAGGGTACCGAGGGCCTCGAGGGTCTCCGGGGGATAAACGGCGCCGCCGCCGCGGTTGGTTGTATTTTCGATGGCCAAGAGGGTGGTGGGGGAGTAGTGGGGGTCTTTCGAACGGACGATGTGCGCGGCCACCTCCTCCGGGTCGAGGATGCCGTGTACGCCGCCCAGGGGTCGGACAAGGACTCCGGCCACCGCCCCCAAATTGCCCGACTCCGAGTTATAAGGGTGCGCGTCCTCGTGGAGGAGGACCGTATCGCCGGGGCGGGTCTGGGCCAGCACGGCCAGGAGGTTGGCCATGGTCCCGCTGGGAACGAAGATGGCGCCCTCTTTGCCGGCCAGCTCGGCGCAGCGTCGTTCCAGCGCGTTGACGGTGGGGTCTTCGCCGAAGACGTCGTCGCCCACCGGCGCCCGGGCCATGGCCTCGCGCATGGCCGCCGTGGGCCGCGTCACGGTGTCGCTTCGGAGGTCCACGGCCGCGCGCGCCGCGGTTTCGGTCACGGTTGCCACGGGAGGGGTTCCTTTCACGGTTGGTTGTCCGGACTTCGAAGGCCATTTTACCTTACTTCCCTTTCGCGAGCGATCCGAAGCGAAAACGGTCGGCGGCACGGCCCGTTAACCCTGCCCTAATGAATCGGGTCTATAATCGGGGCGCACGTAATTCGCAGGACGGCAAAACCGCAGGGACGGACTCATGGCGAAAGAGTTGGTCCTCGTCGTGGACGACGAGGAGGATATCCAGGAACTGGTCGAGTACAACCTGACGAAGGCCGGCTACCGCGTTCAACGCGCCGGAACGGGCGGCGACGCGGTCCGCGCGGCCCGTGAATACCTGCCCGACCTGGTGCTGCTGGACCTCATGCTTCCCGGAATGGACGGGCTCGAGGTGGCGGCCGTCCTCAGGAACGATTCGAAAACCCGCGAGATCCCCATCGTGATGCTGACCGCCAAGGGCGAAGAGCGCGACGTGGTGCGGGGGTTGGAACGCGGGGCCGACGACTACATCACCAAACCCTTCAGCCCGAAAATCCTGGTGGCGCGGGTTCAGGCCGTCCTGCGGCGCAAAGGACGCAACGCCGACGGCGAAGAGGCGCCGCTGCGGGTGCACGACGTGGTGATCCATCCCGGCCGTCACGAGGTCAGCGTGCGAGGGAAGCCCGTCGAGCTTACGTACACCGAGTTCCGCGTCCTCTACTGCCTGGCGCGGCGGCCCGGCTGGGTGTTCACGCGTTCTCAGATCGTGGACGCCGTCCGCGGCGACGGCTATCCCGTGACCGACCGGGCCGTGGACGTGCAGATCGTCGGCCTGCGCAAGAAGCTGGGCCCCTGCGGACCCTACATCGAGACGGTGCGCGGGGTGGGCTATCGATTCAAGGAGTGACCGTGTCGCAAACGCGCCTGAGTCGGCAGGTGTATCCTCCCTTCGCCGCCATCCTGGCGGGATCCGTCCTTGCGGCGGCCCTTCTGGCGATGCAACTGTACGGCGCCCACTTTCGACACCGGTTTGAAGCGGATTTGGGACGGCACGCGCGTCTGGCGCGGACCATACTCGAAGACGCCCTGCAACCCGGCGGTCGGTCGGACCTGGACGCCCTCTGCCGCGAGCTCGCCCGCACCGCCTCGGCACGCATCACCGTGATTCGACCCTCGGGCGAAGTCCTGGCCGACTCCGAGCTCCCCGCCGCCGCTCGGGAGAACCACGGCGACCGGCCGGAGGTTCGCGCCGCACTCGAAGGCCAAACGGGACAAGAGATCCGCCACAGTTTCACGCTTCAGAAGCGGATGATCTACGTGGCGCTGCCCCTGCGGGAGGGCGACCGCATCGTGGGCGTGGTGCGTCTGGCCGCGCCGGTCGACGTCCCGTCGGAGGCCCTGCGCGCGACGCGATACCGACTGGCGGTCGGCGCCCTGGTCGTGGCGGCGCTGGCCGTCGGCGTGGGGTACCTCGTCTTCCGCCGCGTTGCCCGTCCGCTCGAGTCCATTCGCCGCGAAGCGGAACGGTATGCCCGGGGCGATTTGGCGCGCCGCCTCCCGGTGCCGGAGCCCCACGGCCTGGGCGAAATCGCGCAGGCCATGAACGAGATGCGCGCCCAACTCGAAGAGCGCATGCAGGCGGTCCTGCGTCAGCGAAACGAGCTGGAAGGCGTGTTGTCGAGCATGGTCGAGGCGGTGGTGGCCTTCGACACGGACCAGCGCATCATCAACCTCAACCGGGCCGCCGCGGAGCTCTTCGACGTGGGCGCGGCGGGCGCCGCCGGCCGAAGCGTCCAGGAGGTCCTGCGCAATCCCGACGTGCAGCGCCTCATCCGCCAGACCCTGGCCAGTCGGGTGCCGCTCGAGGGCGAAGTGACGGTGCATCGTCGGGGCGAGCGCGTCCTTCAGGCCCACGGCACGCCTTTGCGCGACGGGAGCGGCCGCCAGATCGGCGGACTCCTGGTGCTCAACGACATCACGCGCCTGCGGAGGCTCGAGAACGCCCGCCGCGACTTCGCCGCCAACGTCTCCCACGAGATCCGGACGCCCCTGACCTCCATCACAGGCTACGTGGAGACCCTGCTCGACGGCGCACTGGACGATCGCGACGACGCCCGCCGCTTCCTCGAGATCATTCGAAGCCAGGCCGACCGCCTCAACAACCTCGTCGACGATCTTCTCGAACTGGCCCGGATCGAGGGAGAGGAGGAACGGGAGGCGCCGGCGCACGAGCCCGTCCGGCTGCGGAAGCTCCTCGAGAACGCGGTCCAGACCTGCGCCGTCGGCGCCGCCGCCAAGTCGATCCGCGTCGACATCGCCTGCCGCGAAGACGCAACGGCCCGGATCAACGAGGCCCTCATCGGCCAGGCCGTGGTCAATCTGCTCGACAACGCGATCCAGTACAGCACCCCCGGGTCGAGCGTGGAAATCGAGGCCGAAGTCGCCGACGGCGAGGCCGTCATCCGAGTGCGGGATCACGGCTGTGGCATCGAGCCGGACCACATCCCCCGGTTGTTCGAACGCTTCTACCGCGTGGACCCGGCCCGGTCGCGCAAAAGGGGCGGCACCGGCCTGGGGCTTGCCATCGTCAAGCACATCGTGGGAATGCACGGCGGCCGGATCGACGTCGAGAGCGCGCCGGGCCGGGGCAGCGTCTTTACCCTCCATTTGCCCGCGAACGGGTCCAAGCCCCCGCCTACAGACGGGGTACGCTGAAGCCGCCGCCCACCTCGATCACGCTTCCCGTCGAGTAGTCGAAATAGCCCTCCGCCAGAGCGGCGACGGCCTTGCCCACGTCTTCCGGTGTGCCCCAGCGTTTCTGCAGCAGGATCCCCTCCTCGATGAGGCGGTCGTACTTTTCCGTCACGGCCGCCGTCATGTCGGTGGCGATGATGCCCGGGCGCACGTCGTAGACCCGAATACCGTGGGGCGCCAGGCGGACGGCGTAATTCTGTGCGGTCATGCTGAGCCCCGCCTTGCTGACGCAGTATTCGGCCCGGTTCGGGCTCGCCACGTGGGACGATATGCTCGTGACGAACACGATGGTGGGGCAGTATTTGCGCCCCGCCTCGATTTGCCGAATCATCTGGTTCGCCACCCGTTGCGTGAGGAAAAAGGGGCCCCGGAGGTTGATCGACATGAGGCGGTCGAAGCTTTCCTCGGTGGTTTCGAGGATGTCGAGGCGCTCGAGCGCCGCCACGCCGGCGTTGTTCACCAGCACGTCCACCGCGCCGAAGGCCTCGAGCGCCTGATCGAGGATTCGTTCGTGGTCGCGGAGATCGGCGATGTTTCCGGCTACGGGCAGACAGGTCCGGCCGCGTTCCTCGACCCGAGCCTTGACCTCGTACAACCCCTTGGACGTTTCCGACGGGTCGGCCCGGGTGGCGCAGGCCACGATGTCGTAGCCGTGCTCCGCCAATGCCAGTGCGATGCCCCGGCCGATGCCGCGGCTGGCCCCCGTAATCAATG
>CAYVOE010000016.1:0-11866 GCA_964452795.1 uncultured Nitrospiraceae bacterium | reverse complement strand
AAACGGTGTTCGCCACATCATACCGGCCGGTCCCGGGGGAATTGCAATTTTGTCCGTGCGAAGATCGCCGAAAACGGCTACAATAAGTCCGGGCATGGGGGTAACTGCAATGGATTCGTGGGTCAATACCCGAAGTCAGATGCCGTGGCTACCTCACTGGAGCGCCCCACTGGTTGCCCAGGACGCGCACGCGGAGCTGCGGCGAGGACTGGCAACGCTGGGGTTTCATCTGCTGTCTCTCCGGGGCGAGGACATGCGCGGCGAAAGGGATTTCCTGGGCGCGTGCGGCAATCTCCTGGGCGGGGAGCCGGACGTCCTGTCCTGGGACAACTTTGCCGACTCCTTCCTGGAGATCCTCGGCTTCGGCCCGGAGCGCGTCGCGCTGATCTGGAGCCGGGCCGATCGGCTGCTCCAGGAGGACCTGCACACCTTCCTCATGGGGGTTCACCTCCTCAAGGAGGTTCAGTACCGCATGGCGGTGCGAAAGATCCGGGGCGCGGGCGTGCAATTCGCGTTCTATCTGCTGGGCTGTGGCGGGTCCTTTGACGCGCGGCCCCGGAGGTGCGGCCCATGATCCCCTGGACGCACCTCTGGCTGGAATTCCCCTGGATGGGTACCCGCTCGCTGCGCCTGGTCGACCAGGACGCCTTCGACCGCGTCCGCGACCGCCTCATCGAGAAGGGGTTCGAGATTCTCGTGTTGGAGGGCGCCCGCGTCGGAACCGAAGAACGGTTCTACGACGAATGCAGACGCCTGTTCCGGTTTCCGGCCCACTTCGATCGGACCCACGACGCCTTCGAGGAGTGCTTCGCCGACTTCTGCCTCGAAGGCCCCTGTCGCGTTGCCTTGCTCTGGCGCGACGCCGACACCACCCTGCGGGAAAACCTGGCCACGTTCCTCTGGGCCATGACCGCCTTCCTGAACGCGCACGTGCCCGACGAGATGCAGCCCGAGGAGGTTCGGAGCCGCCTGCCGCGCAAGGTCGAGCAGTTCGAGGTGCTCTTTTTCGGACACGGCAAAGGCTTCGAAACCCAGCCGCCCCGCATGCCTTGACACCGGGCCGGTGCAGGTGCGAGTCTTTGAGCCGGCCACGGGACAGGGTTGCGCCGCTGGCGCCCACATAGGATGCGCGGAAGAGAATTGGTGATCGAGGCCCGAGATCTGTGGAAGGTCTTTCACGCGGGGCACGGCCGGACCGTCGAGGCGGTCCGGGGCGCCACCTTTGCCGTGGATCGCGGCGAGATCTTCGGCCTTCTGGGGCCCAACGGCGCCGGCAAGACGACCCTCCTGCGCATGCTGGCGGCCATCATCGCCCCCACCTCGGGCCAGTGCCGGGTGGCGGGCCACAGCACCGAGGATTCGCCCCACGCCGTCCGCCGCCACATCGGCTTCCTTTCCGGCAACACCAAGCTCTACGGCCGGCTCCGCGTCCGCGAGTTGCTGCGCTTTTTCGGGCGGCTCTATGAGATGGACGAAGAGCGGCTGGCGGCGCGGATCGAGGAGATGATCGACGCCCTCGACATGAAAGAGTTCGCCGACCGCCGGTGCGATTCTTTGTCGACCGGGCAGACCCAGCGCGTGTCCATCGCCCGGGTGCTGCTCCACGATCCCCCCGTGCTGATCCTCGACGAGCCCACCCTGGGCCTCGACATCATGAGCAGCCGCACCATTCTCGAGTTTATCCAGGACGCCCGCCAACGCGGCCACAGCATCGTGTTCTCCACCCACTATATGACCGAGGCCGAGGTCCTGTGCGACCGCATCGGCCTCATTCACCGGGGATCGCTGTTGGCGGTGGGTCCCAAGCAAGACCTCTTCGACCGGACCGGCGCCACGAACCTGTCCGAGGCCTTTCTCGCCCTGGTCGACGGGCACGAGGGTCAGCCGGCATGAATTTTCGGCGCGCGCGGACGATCTTCCTGAAAGAACTGGTGGTGATGCTCCGGGACCGCCGCACCCTCCTCGCCATGATCGGCGTTCCGGTGGTGCTCTATCCCTTGCTGTTCATCTTCGGATCTCAGGCCGCCCTGCTTCAGCGCGACAAGCTCGAAAGAAGCATGTCCCGCATCGCCGTGGCGCCCGGGACCGACCCCGAAGTGCTCGCATGGCTCGAGCAGATCCCCATGGTGAGCGTGCTCCAGTCCATCACCGCCGCCGACGACCTGTACGCGGGCGCAGTGGACGCCGTGCTGATCCCCAAAGGGCCCGTAGAGTCCGCCCTGGCCGAGGGCGGTTCGCTTCACATCGAGATCCGCTACGACGCGGCCGAGTCCGGTTCGCGCCAGGCCGTTCGCCGCCTCGAGGAAGGGCTTTCGGAAGAGGGCGAGCGCCTTCTGAATTCGCGCCTCCGAGCCAGGGGACTTCACCAGGACTTCGTTCATCCCATCCATGTCAGCAGCACCAACGTCGCCTCGGCCGCCAAGACCACCGGCTCCATCCTCGGCATGATCCTGCCCATGGTGATGGTGCTGATGCTCGGCGTGGGCGCTTTCTATCCCGCCATCGACCTTACCGCCGGCGAGAAGGAACGCGGCACCTTCGAGACCCTCTTGTCCACGCCCACGGCCACGGCCGAGATCGTCTACGGGAAGTTTCTGGCCGTCTTCTGCTTGTCCGTGCTGGCCGGCCTGCTCAACCTCGGGAGTCTCCTGGCGACCCTGGCCTTCCAGTTGGCCCAGATGGAATCGTCGGCCCAGGCCCTGCAGATCAGCCTGCCTTTCGGTTCCGTGCTGCTCATCGCCCTGATCCTGCTGCCGCTGGCGCTGCTGATCTCCGCCGTCATGATGAGCGTCGCCATGTTCGCCCGCAGCTTCAAAGAAGCCCAGAACTTCATGACGCCCTTCTTCATACTGATCCTGTTCCCGGCCCTCTTCGCCGCCATTCCGGGCACCGAGTTGACGCCGGCCCTGCAGTTCGCGCCCATCGCCAACGTGGCCCTCCTCTTCAAATCGCTCATGACGGAGCCGGCCGACGCCGAGACGGTCCTCGCCGTGTTCCTCAGCACGGCGGCCTACGCGGTCCTGGCGCTGATGGCGGCGGTGTGGATGTTCCAGCGCGAGGAGATCATCCTGGCCGAGGAACGGGGCCTTCCCATCACGCTGCGCCGCTCCGCATACGTGCCGCGGTCCGAGCCCACGCCGGGCATGGCCGTGTTCCTCTTCGCCCTGGCCCTGCTCCTAATCTTCTACGCGGGGACCTACGTCCAGTCCCGCGCCCTCATCGGCGGGCTGCTGGTTACGCAGTGGCTCCTGATCCTGGCGCCCACGATCCTGTTTCTCTGGTACACCCGCGTGGACCTCGTCAGCGCCCTCAGCCTGCACCGGCCGTCGGCGTCCGCCTTCCTCGGGGGAGTGGTGGCGGCCATGGCCTGGGCCGTCCTCGTCGTCCAGTTGAGCTATTGGCACAACCGCGTTTTCCCCATGCCCGAGCAACTGGCGAGGGAGATGGCCCGGATCGTCGAGGGGCGCGAGTCGGGGCTGGCCTTCTGGACGCTGATCCTCGCCGCGGCCGTTTCGCCGGCCATCTGCGAGGAGACCCTGTTCCGCGGTGCCATTTTCTCCGGGCTGCGCGCGCGACTGCCCGGCTGGGCGGCCATCCTCCTGGTGGGAATCCTGTTCGGCATCCTGCACATCAGCATCCACCGGATCCTCATCACGGCGGCCAGCGGCGTGTTCCTGGGCTATCTGGTGTACCGATCCGGCTCGTTGTTCACCAGCATCGCGGCGCACTTCCTGATCAACGGCGCCGCCCTCCTCATGGCCACGCGCCTCGAGCCGCTCCTCGACGCGTGGCGCATCGAACAGCGGGGCATACCGTGGTGGGTCTTGCTCGTCGCGGCCGCCGTGTTCGCCCTGGGGATCTACGCCGTCGAACGGGGCGCGCGAAAGCCCGATGCCCCGCCCCTGGTCGATCCCGCCGCCGACTGACTACAGAAGCGGGCGCGGAACTTCAGCCCGTTGTGAGCAATTCCAAATGCGTGGGAGGGTGGCGAAGATGATCTCGCCACCCTCCCGGGAACGATGGGCACCGCAGTTCGGCCGTCTCTGGAGGCTTGTGCAGCCTTCGGAAGGGGAGAGAGCAACGGCCGTGCCCAATGCGGACCCATACCTCGTAAACTCCTGAAAAATCGGTGCTTACGTAGAACCCGCGCGAGGATTCATCGGAGGAAAGGCGGCTGCGCAGCCGACGAGCCGGGGCACGACGCGACACATTTTGTCACGCCTCGTTTCGTCCTACGACGGGTCTCCGTCGCGGGCCCCAATCACGAGGTTGAGCCCGCTGTCGAGCCCGCGCATGGGGGTCTTCAACACCATCCGCGCGCGGGAATTGTCGAGCGACACGTCGAGGGGCCGCGGGGCCCGGTTGGGGATGGTCTCGGGGTTGTTGGGAACGACGAGCTCCGGCCCGTAGCCGAATCGCCGAGCGATGCGCCGGGCCATGGAACAGCGGTCGAGCCGTTCGCTCCCCGCCAGGTGAAGGATCCCGCGGAAGTCGTTTCCGGCGAGCTCGAGCAGCGCCCGGCCCAGGGTGACGACGTCGATGGGCGTGCGGATCTCGTTCTCCGGCACGCCCACCTCCCGGCCCTTTTCCCAGGACCGGATCATGCGGGCGAGAAAGGAGTGGCCCGCCCCCAGCATGGGAAAGCCCACCACCACGGCGGTCCGGGCCACCGCGGCGTCTTCCACCGTGGACAGGACCGCCCCTTCGGCCTCGACTTTTGTCTCGCCGTAATAGTTCACCGGAGACGGCGGATCCGATTCCGCGTACTGTCCGCGCAGGCCGTCGAACACGTTGTCCGTGGACACGAAGACCAGGCGAGCGCCGGCGTCTCGGCAGAGACGGGCCAGCTCGCGGGTCAGCCCCACGTTGACCTGCCACGCGAGGTCGCGGTGGGCCTGGCAGAAATCGATGTCTGCCGCCGCGGCGACGTGTAGCACGACGTCGGGGCGAACGGTGGCGAAGGCGCTCCGGAGCCGCGGCGTGTCGAGAGGGTCAAGGGTATGCCAAGTCAACCCGCGCCGCTCCACGGGCGCCGCCGAGCGGGAAACGGCGTGAATGTCCCAGTTCTCCGGCGCGTGGGAGATGACGCTGCCGGCCACGAACCCGCTCGCGCCGGTCAGGAGTAGTCGTATGTCCATGGTCGGGCCCTCGTGTCGCGGGCGCGGACAAAAGCGCCCCTCGGCCTCCTGCGTCGAACGAATGAGGCCGCGGTCGTCGGTTCAGTCTTCCTTTGAGGTCTGGGGCGGGCGGCCCATGAGGAACGTCACCGTGTTCTGGGGCCACAGCGTCACCGCCAGGTCGAGGCTGCCGTCCTGGTTGAGGTCGGCTGCGCACAAGGCCCGCGGCCGGGCCTCGTCGAAGGTGTACTGCTCCTTGTGGAAGCGCTGGGGCACGCCGGAGTCGGTGGACATCCCGAAGAAGACGTTCACCTGTCCCGATCCGTAGCAGGCCAGCGCAATGTCGGGCCGGCCGTTGCCGTCGAGGTCTTCCACCACGAGATCGCGAATCTCGTGCTCGAGAACGTCCGGGTCCTTGCCCAGCGTGAGCTCCTGGGACACGCTGAACGAGAAATCGCCGTCTCCATAGAATATCACCGCCGAATCCTCGGCCTCGCACTGAGTCACCACGATATCCAGGATGTTGTCTCGGTTGAAGTCGGCCACCGCCACCTTGTGGGGGAGTCGGCCGCGGCTCGAGAACCGGTTGACCGGCTCGAAAGAGCCTTTCCCGTCCCCCTTCCAGACCGCCACCTCGCCGCTGCTGTATTGCGTGGTCACCAGGTCCAGCTTGCCGTCCTTGTTGAAGTCGGCCGCCGCCACGCTGCGGGGTCCGCCCGGGGCCGCGATGAGGCGGGGCTCGCCGAGGCACTTTTCCGCCGCGCCGGGGAAGAACACCAGCACGTCGCTGCACCACCCCGTGGCCACCACGTCGCGGAAGCCGTCGCCGTTAAAATCCCGCACCACCACGGAAGTAAGGCCCGGCGTGGCGAATACCGGCTGGCCCTCGCTGTCCCGCATGCGTTGGTACGTGAGCGTTTCGTCGGCCAGCGTGAACTCCCGCGGCTCGAAGAGGTTGTCGCCCAGGTTGCGGAGCACGAAGAGGTCGCGGTTGCGCGCGTCGTGGAAACACGCCACCACGATGTCGGACCCCCTCGAATCGTCCATCTCGCCCCAGTCCAGGGCGAAGGGCCCGAAGCCCACCCGGAGGGGGCGCCGCGTATAGGTGAGGTCCGGTTGCGCCATGAGCAGGGAGAGCTCGTCGTTGGCGGGCCGTTCCGTGCTGCCGCGCAGGTCGTTGAGCGTGCCCAGATCGGCGGTGACGATCTCGGGCAGGTTGTCGCCGTTGAGATCGAGGGCGATGATCGCCGAGGGGTTGGGTCCGACGGGGATGAATTTCCCCGACTTGCGGAATACGTCCGCCCCCGCACAGGCCCCCCAGAGCACCGCGGCCAATATCAGTGTTGCCGTACTTCTCATGTCGGATCCGTCCCTCTCCGCCTCGATCGCCCCGAAACCTTACCGTGCCGCCGCCAGGTCCGCCGCCAGCTCCATCGCCGCGCACAGGCTTTCCTCGCGGGCCACGCCGGTCCCGGCGAGGTCATATGCCGTGCCGTGGTCGGGCGAGGTCCGCACGATGGGGATGCCCAGCGTAACATTCACCCCCTCGTCCATGGCAATGAGCTTCATCGGCACGTGTCCCTGGTCGTGGTACATGGCCACCACCATATCGAATTCGCCCTCGCGCATCCGCCGGAACACCGTGTCGGGGGGATAGGGCCCGCTGCACGGGATGCCCTCTTCCGCGCATTGCCGGACGGCCGGCTCGATGATGTCGATCTCCTCCCTCCCCAGGACACCCGCCTCGCCCGCGTGAGGATTGAGCCCCGCCACCGCGATACGTCCTTCCCTGAGGCCCAGCCGGGTCAGCGCGTCGCGGCCGATCCGAACGGATCGAACGATGCGGTCCGTCTCCACCGCCCGAAGCGCCTCTGCCAGCGGCAAATGGCCCGTGATGTGGACCACCCGCATCGGACCCGCGAAGAGGCACATCCGGTAGTCGGGGCTCGACGTCATGTCGGCGATGAGATCCGTATGGCCCTTGAACCGATACCCCGCGCGATGGAGCCCCTCCTTGTTCAGCGGACATGTCACGATGCCGTCCACCCGCCCCGCCAGGGTCAGGCGCACCGCATGGATCAGCCATTCCGCGGCGCAACGGCCCGCCTCCGCGTCGAGTTCCCCGGGGCGCCGCGGAGGAGCCTCGGGTCCCGGCTCCATCACGGCCACGGCGCCGTCGTCGGGCGCCTCGTCCGGATCGCGAACCACCGCGAAAGGCGGGCAGTCCGGCGCGAACCGGCGCGCCTCCTCCACGACACGGGCGCTTCCCACCACCAGCGGGCGGCACCGCGCGCGAACCTCCGGTCGCGCCAATGCCTTCACCAGAATCTCCGGCCCCACGCCGTTAATGTCGCCCAGGGTGAGGGCCAGCAACGGTTTCATGACATGCTCCCGGGAAATACAACCCAATACCTGTCCACGAATCGCACCAAGACCACGAATCGTCGTGAACCACCAGTCGTGACCGATAGGGGATAACTCTATACCATTCCGCCCGGGCCTATCGAGGAAGGCAGGATTCAGCCTCGAACGGTGGGGGAGAGGCGCGCGGGAGAGCGGGGCCGCCGGGGCGCTACGCGACGCTGGGGTCCAGGGGAACGGCCACTTCGGGTTCCCCGGCCTTGTCCGCCGCCCACTCGATGAAGCGGTGCACGTGTTCGAACACGTCGTTGCAACCGTCGCCGTTCACAATCCCGTGACGGGTGCGTTCCAGTATCGCCAACTCCTTGTGGCGCGAGCCGATCTTGTCGAAGATGAGCTGGGCGCTTACGGGATTGACCACGGGGTCTCTCGAGCCCTGCAGGATGAGCGTGGGCGAGCAGATGTCGGGCAACACCTCTTCCATGGCCGCCATGGCCCGGCCGAGCTCGCGCACACCCGTCAAGGGGTTGCGCGCGTAGTTGATGTGGGGGTTCTCCGACGCGTTGTCCACGAACTCCCAGCTCTTGCCCCGCCGCCGAACCCGCGTGAGCAGATTGTTCATGGTGACCAGCGACGGCGCCAGGCGCGCGGCATAGTTGCGCAGGTGGAGCGGCGGGTTGATGGCGAAGGCGGCGTTTACCTTGTCGCCTTTTCGTCCCGCTGCCAACAGCGCCAGGCCGCCGCCCGTCGAAAACCCGCCGACGATGATGTTGTCGGTGCAGCTCTTCACCACGGCGTAGCCCCGGTTGACCGATTCGTACCACTCTTCCCAGGTCGTCTGGGCGAGATCCTCCGGGGTGGTGCCGTGCCCCTTGAGGCGCACGCCGTACACGTAGTAGCCCTTGTGGTGCAGGAACTCCGCCAGCGCCCGCACCTCCCGCGGCGCCGCCAGGTAGCCGTGGACCAGCACCACGCCGCCCCGTGCCCGGAATCGTGGCGACAGGAAGAAGGGCCGGCCAATTTCGGCGGGCTTGCAGATGCCGTCGCTGCAGTGGGTCCCGTAGTCCTCCTCGAAGATGCGGAGATCCTCGTCGACGAACATGTCGCGGATGACGCGGGACAATTTCCGCCGCGGCGTGCGTGCCATCTCCTTGATCATGTCCGTCAGATCTTCCAAAGGCTCGATCTCGTTCGCGATGACGTAGGTTAGCTCCCGCTGGCGAACCGAGTGGAAGTCCGATACCCCTTGCCGGACCCGGAGGTCGCGGACATACTGTCCGCCTTCCCGCCGCAGAATCCCCTCCTTCTCGCAGATCGAGACGAAGTCCTGGAACTCGGGCGCGGGCTCTTCGTAGAGGATGTCGCGGTACCGTTCCGGGAGTGCGGGATGGACCCGGTAACGTCCCTCTTCGATCAGCCGATGGGCGCACAGAAATATGCGGTTTCGATAGGACCGCTCCGTGAAGGGCCGCGCCGCCTGGTGCCGTACCAGGGTCGCGAAGATGTGGTCGTAGTTGACCGTGGTGTTCTCGTAGATATCGGTCATGTACCGCAGCATGAGGCGGCGCGCGGCATTGGTAAACAGGGGGTCCTCGTCCAGGGCCTGCAAATCGTGGATCCCGCAGGCCATCATCTCCGCATATTCGGGCGCGTCGAGGTACTGGCGCACGTCGATGGGGTCGCCCAGGGTGATGTCGATGTCGGTGTCCTTCGACAGGAGCGTGCCTTCCACCGACAACTCCTCGAGCGCCCGGGGGCTCAGTTCGCCGGCCACGCCCCGTGCGAGCCGCAGCAGCACGTTGTCCTGGGCCCGGATGGGATAGTAGGTGATGTTCACCGGCACGATGACGGTATGCCGCGACAGGGCCTCTTCGACCGACTCGAGGTCGAAACGCTCCAGCACCTTTTCGAGGTCTTCGGTATGGGGGTCCTCGGCCAGGCAGCGCAGCTTCTGCCGGTAGTACTCCGACCGAAGCGCCAGCGACGCCGCGCCGGTCCGGGGCGGTCGGCGCTCGCCTTCGCTGTACACGCTGAATTCCCGACGATGGTCTATGACCTTCTTGTCTTTGATCATGGACCCTTCGGGAAAGATGATCCACGGGTGTTCGCCGGAGAGCAGCACCCGCACGATGATCTTGTCCCGGTCCGGGTCGCGCGTGGACACCGTCCCCATGGACCGGAGATAGGAACCGATGCGCCCGTGGAAGAGCTCGTCCGCCGCCAGGGACCAGATCTCGCGGTCCGTGTGCTTGTACAGGACGTAGGGGAGGAGGATGGTCTCGAGCCGCGTGAAATGGTTCACGACGTAGATGATCGACATGTCGTCGCGAAGGGCCCCGTAATTGTGGAGCCGCACGTTCGCCTTGATCAATTTCGTGGCAATGTCGAGGGTCCATTTCGTGGACCAGAAGGCAATCGACGACATGGGCGTCCCTTCAAAACCACCCCTTCCTGCGGTTCTTCCATACCAGATATACCATAATTCACTGCTTGTCCGCCCTCCCCGCGCCAAAAAACGGGGTATTGCGGCCTAGTGGATGCGAAAAATTGAGATAATTGCAAATAATGTGTAGAGGTCGGGCATCTTTGGAAACGACACTTCCGCCGCCCGTTGAGCTGCCTGGAGCAAGTCCAAACGGAAGCCGTACGGGCGCCAAACGCGAAAATGCCGCCTTCCATTGTCGAGCTTCCATTCATTGACCGGGAACCGCTCTGGACTGTATATTGTTTACGGTTCGACGGGCTTATGGCATCCCATTCCATGCTACTCAGGCGCGGAAAAGTACCGCGGCAGGGGTGGGCGAGCGCAGTTTTCGCGCGATTCCGAAGGGTCGTTCCGCATCCGGCGGCCACTTCAGCCGTCGGAACGATTGCCGGACCTCCGTGTCCCGATTCGGGCGCCGCTGGAAACGCCCGACCGGCGAGCGAGCGGTCCGGAATCTCGGTTTCCCCGGGGATGCGGAAGAGGGTTTGCGCGATGACGAGCTTTGGAACAGCAGGGCGCCGCTTTACGGAGGATGACGGCCGCGGCCGTCCGCGAAAGGCCTCGGCCCGCTTCTGCGGCGCCATGTGGGCGGGGGCCCTGGCGCTCCTGTGCGTTACATCCGTGGCGACGGCACAACTGCCGGCGGTCGTGGACCTGCGCGACGACCCCGGCGCCGAGGGCGCGCCCGTTACCCGGCTCTACGGCGCCGAGTCGAACGACACCTTCGGCTCCGACATCCACGGCGGCGGGGCCATGGGCGACATCAACGGCGACGGCTACGACGACCTGGTGATCGGGATTCCCGCGGCCGATCCGGACGGACGGGACGGCGCGGGCGAGGTGGTGATCTACTACGGGTCCGCCGACGTCAAGTCCGTTGCGACCGTCGACTTCAGCACCGTCGGCGCCGCCGGCGAGACGCGCATCCGGGGCGGCCACGAACGGGGGTTCTTCGGCCGGGCCGTGGCCGTGGCCGACGTCAACAAGGACGGGTACGACGACGTCATTGCCGGCGCCGCCGCGACCCCCATGGTGAACACGAACGGCACCGTTGTCGTGATCTACGGCGGACCGACCCTTCCGGGGGCGACCATTGACCTCATCGATGAGCCGGGCACCTACGGCGAGACGCGAATCGTCGACCCCGTCACGGGCACCCTCTTCGGCTATTCCGTGGCGGCGGGCGATTTCAACGGCGACGGGTACGACGACGTGTTGGTCGGCGCCTCGGAGGCTTCCACCGCCAACGGCGAGAAGTCGGGCGCGGCCTACGTGATCTTCGGCGGCCCGGGATTGCCGGGAAGCACCGTCGATCTCGGCGCCGCCGCGGGTGTGGCGCGTCTCCTGGGCGCGAACGCCGGCGATGCGGCGGGCGAGGCCGTGGCGGCGGGCGACGTCAACGGCGACGGCTTTGACGACGCCGTAGTCGGAGCGCCGGAGGCCAGTCCCGGCGGTCGTACAGGCGCCGGCGAGGCCTATGTGGTCTACGGCCGGGGCAACCTCGCGGGCGCCACGCTCGACCTGGGCGACGCGACCGGCATCGTCGGCGGGACTCGTATCGAGGGCGACGACGCGGCGGTCGGCATGGTGAAGGACAACCTCGGCACCACGCTGGCCTGCGCCGACGTCAACGGCGATGGTTTCGACGACCTCCTCGTGGGAGCCCCCGGGGCCACCCACAGCAACCGCACCGGCGCGGGCGAGGCCTACGTCATCTACGGCGCGGACGACCTGCCCGGCCGGACCCTCAACATGAACACCGACGGCGCCGTCAGTGCCGCGGGCGAGACCCGCATCCTGGGCGCCGTGGCCAACGACGGCCTGAGCTGGTCGCTTGGCGCGGCCGACGTCGACGGCGACGGCCGGTCCGACGTGCTCCTCGGCATTCGCCACTACGATATCG